>JAHJRK010000049.1 GCA_018830925.1 Pseudomonadota bacterium | reverse complement strand
TGCAAGCTGCGTGATGGGATTTGCGCCGGCTTCCGCTATGTGGTATCCCGAAATTGAAACCGAATAAAAATTGCGCACATTGTTCTTTATGAAATATTCCTGGATATCCCCCATCATTTTAAGAGCAAACTCTATCGAAAAAATGCAGCTATTCTGGCCCTGGTCTTCCTTTAATATATCGGCCTGAACTGTGCCCCTGACGTTTGAAAGAACCATCGAACGGATGGCGTCGTATTCCTTAGTGTCGGGCTCTCTCCCTTTTTCTTTTCTGAACCTGTCCGCCTGCTGGTCTATGGCGGCATTCAAAAACATGGCAAGCATCATAGGGGCCGGGCCGTTTATAGTCATTGAAACCGATGTGTTCGGCGAACAAAGCTCGAATCCGTCGTACAACATCCTGACATTATCAAGGGAGCAGACGCTTACTCCTGAAGTGCCAACCTTGCCGTAAATATCCGGGCGCCTGTCCGGGTCATGTCCGAAGAGCGTAACCGAATCAAAAGCGGTGGAAAGCCTTTTTGCCTCGTAGTTGGCCGAAAGGAGCTTGAACCTGTTGTTTGTCCTTGCAGGATCACCTTCTCCCGCAAACATCCTGGTGGGGTCTTCGTCGGCCCGTTTAAGCGGGAATACTCCTGCCGTGAAAGGGAAAAGCCCCGGAACATTCTCTTCCCTCATCCATCTTAATATTTCTCCGGGATCTTCATATTTGGGTAGTGATATTTTAGGGATTCTCTGCTGCGACAGGGAGATCGTAAAAAGAGGGAGCCTGATTTCCCGATCCCTTACCGAGTACACAAGTTCGTCTTTTGAATAATTTTTTTTGATTTCACACCAATCGCCCAAAATTTTATTTGTTTCGTCGGAAATGCTTTCGGCGGCTTTAGCAGCCTCTTCTTTTAACCTTAAAAGAGCCGCTCTGGTCTGATCCTCTTTTCCAGCCCCGCTCAAGACGGTCTTTTCCGCTTCCTCAAGATGCCACAATTTACGGACAGCTCCTGACTGCTCTTTTGTAACCGCGTGGTAACTTCTCAGAGTGCCGGAAATCTCTGAAAGGTACCTCGTCCGTTCCGATGGAATGATAATTGTCTTGGATGTTGATATTTTCTGAGAAGGGCGTTTTATGCCGGAATTGAATTTTATTTGTGTTTTTTCAGCAACTTTATCCAGAATGGAATGGTACAGAGCGGTTACTCCATCGTCGTTGAACTTTGAAGCAATCGTTCCAAAAACGAGCATTTCGGCAAGAGGTTTTTCCCAGGCTTTTTTGTTCCGCTGCACCTGTTTTGCCACATCACGCAGGGCATCTGCGCCTCCCCTCTTTTCGAATTTATTTATTACAACGAGATCGGCAAAGTCGAGCATATCTATTTTTTCAAGCTGAGAAGCGGCTCCGAACTCGCTTGTCATCACGTAAACCGAAATGTCTACAAGATCTATTATCTTTGAATCACCCTGACCGATACCGGC
This sequence comes from Pseudomonadota bacterium, assembly GCA_018830925.1. Lineage (GTDB taxonomy): Bacteria > Desulfobacterota > Desulfobacteria > Desulfobacterales > RPRI01 > RPRI01. The sequence goes on along the minus strand of JAHJRK010000049.1, from coordinate 714 downwards.
GGTTTCCACCACCGCAAGATCGAATCCGGACGCTTTGATGACATCTATCACTTCCGGAAGAGCCGCGGGTATCTCCGTATCAGACATGCGGGTAGCAATCGACCGCATGTAAACCCCTGGTTTTCCGATTGCATTCATCCTTATCCTGTCCCCCAGCAAAGCCCCGCCTGACTTTCTGCGTGACGGGTCACAGCTTATTATTGCTACTTTGATTTCCGGAACGTCGTGCACGAGTCGCAGGATTATCTCATCTGTAAGCGATGACTTTCCTGCCCCGCCTGTTCCGGTAATTCCTATAACCGGAGCCTTGCTCTTTCTGCCTTCGGCAAGCAGCGGGGTAAAATCAGAGAGGTTTCCGTTGTTCTTTGCAAGCTCAACTGCCGTTATAAGATGTGCGACTTTCAGTTTGTTGACGGGAGAAAGGCCGGTCATATCAACTTTCTTCACATCAACAGTCGGAAAGTCAAGCATCTCTACCATGTGGTTGATGATTCCCTGGAGTCCGAGTCGGGCCCCGTCTTCAGGCGAGTATATCTTTGCAACTCCGTATGCTTCCAGCTCCCTGATTTCATCAGGAACGATGACTCCGCCGCCTCCGGCAAAAACCCTGATGAGAGGTGCTCCATTATCGCGGAGAAGGTCTATCATGTATTTAAAGAATTCAATGTGACCGCCCTGATAGCTTGAAACGGCAATTCCCTGGACATCCTCCTG
>JAHJRK010000394.1 GCA_018830925.1 Pseudomonadota bacterium | reverse complement strand
GCTCATATTATCGTCCTTTCTTGGTTTGGCAAATCTAAGAAGATAATAGAGCACTTTCTTTTTTAAATCAATATGTTATTTAGTATTAAGGCTGTTTTTTTAAGAATAATTCGCTCAATTCGAGACTTTTGAAATTACCTCTATAGTATATTAAATATGTTATAGTATAATGCCAGTATATCATTTTACACTGGAATTGTAAACCGTCTCTTCCGGACCTCATAAACCGTCATTTTCTGGCTTGCCTGTTTGCTTTTTACCGTACATTTTTCTGTTTTGGGATAACGGGATACTGGCATGATGATAATATTCTGTTATTATTATACTATTACACTATATAGTGTTTTTTAGAGCTTTTTTTATTGCCTTTCAGAGTAGGCTGTAATAGAAAAATAAAAGGTGCCTGTTTAGCGCAATTTCTGACAGGTATTAATTACGGGAGTGTTCGGATAAATTTGGTGGGATTAATAAAATTTCAGACGGCTTTTCAGACGGCTTTTAACTGCCCCAGACGGCTTTTGACGGATGTAAATAACTGAAAAATCAGGCTAAATACGCTCCGGTTCGCCCTGTCACGCCGGAAGTCGCGAGTTCAAGTCTCGTCGTCCCCGCCAGCTAATATCAAGGGTTTGGGAGATTTCTCCCGGCCCTTTTTTTTATTAGATTTTCATTCCCCGTAATCGGGAAAAACCTGCTTATTTTGTATAAATCCATAAAGAAAGGCCTTCATGTCCAATCATTCGAAAGGAATGCTGATGATCAGCATAACGGCCGTCCTCTGGGGGATATTGGCTATTGTACTCAAATATGCGCTTCAGCGGTTCAGCGGCAATACCATCATCTGGTTCCGGTTTACGTTTTCATTCGTATTTCTGGCAGGATATTATATCATCCATCGTCCGCAGTTTTTTGAAATTCTTAAAGTCCCCCCGATTCTGGGAATACTTGCAGGACTTGCCATGGCCGGTAATTACCTGGGATTTACCACCGGCGTCGCCCTGACATCTCCCAGCAATGCCCAGATCCTGATCCAGATCGCTCCGCTTCTGGTGGCAGTTGTGGGGGTTGTCTATTTCAAAGAACGCCTGACCATCCTTCAAAAGTCCGGCTTTGGCATTGCAGCAGCGGGCTTTGCGTTGTTTTACCAGGATCAGATTCATCACCTTGTCATCTCTTCTCAGCAATACACTCTTGGCAACCTCTGGATCATTTTTTCAGCCATCTCCTGGGCATTTTTTGCAGTATGCCAGAAACACCTGATCCGAATCTGGGCCCCTCAGCAGACCAATTTACTGATTTACCTGGTTGCCGCCATGATATTTTCCCCGTTGGCCGTTTTTCACGAATTCCAGGGACTGACCCTTTCGGACTGGCTGACCCTGATCTTTCTGGGCGCCAATACTCTCATTGCTTATGGCACTCTGGGTGAAGCCCTCAAACTACTCCCTGCCAACCAGGTAAGCGCCATTATCGTCCTGAACCCGCTGATTACCCTGATTGTTGTCGGTGTTCTTTCGGTTCAGAAGCTCCCCTGGCTTTCTTCTGAAAGTACCACCCTGCTCGGATACGCCGGCGCGCTGCTGCTCCTGGCAGGCGTGGGACTGGTTGTCAAAAAGGCATAAATAGTAATAGTGCTGCATCTAAAGAGGCATTCATGAAAGACGAAGACAGGAAGAAGACTGAAGAGATCATGGCGGGAATACAATGCCCAAAGAACTTCAAATGTGCAGAAAGCGGGCTCGATCATCTCTGCAAGGCAGAGGACTTTGGGGCTAAAGACTATCTCGACTGCCTTGAGAAGAACCCTTCGGGTTGCCCGTTTGCGGTGTTATTCAGAAACAGTCATTTGTGCCATTGCCCGCTCCGAGTGTATCTTTCCAAGAAGCTGAAGAAGTAGTATATAGGCAAGGACGCAGAACAAGGCGCTGCTCTTGACCACTTTTCCGCTACGCTATAAAGCGGCAGGTGAGTTTGGTCGTTTAGATCAATTATTTCAAATGGTAAACAGTATCTGATGACCTTCTTTCTATTTGACATCTTATTGAGTATTATATAATTTCAATAAGATAATAAGACTTGCTTAAATACAATCCGTTTTTCTATCCTGTCAGCAACATGAGGTATTTAAGCGTTTGAACAGTTCTTGAAGAGGGAGACAACGTGATAGAACCAAGCGATCACTATGAGACCGAAAAGCCTGCGGATTACCTGGAGATCCTCTATAGACGGCATTTTCAAGGAGCGATTGTCCGCTCAGGCGCCAGTTTGATCATGTGGGTATTCGCATTAGCCGCTTATCTTGCAAACATTATCAAGATGAATCACTTTACAGGCATTACCTTGTCAGTCCTATACCTCATTTTGATCAACCCGCCCACTTTGCTGATATTGAAGCGTATTACTCACACGCACTTATTCGGATACGCTTCACTCCTTATCAATTTCCTTGAGATCCTTGGTTATACGGCAATCATTCATTTCCTGGGTGGTATCGAGGCCACATATCTCACCCCTATCTATGCTGCCCTCATAACGTATGTGGGCGTCATGGCGCCGCGAGGTTTTCCCTATGTCATAGCCTTTCTGTGTTCGGCAGCTTTCAGCTTTGTGGTGGGAGGCGAGTTTTTCGGTTTACTCACGCATCATGCTGTCATTCCGTTTTTTAATCCTACAGGGCCGGCTATATTGAGCGGTATTTTGGTGGTCATAGGGTTACTTTTTGTTGTAGCATACATTGCTTCATTGACCGCCGGTATCCTGAAGAAGAACAGAAACAAATTGCGTGAGCAGAATCTCGGACTTATGAAGAAAACCGCATCGCTGGAAAAAGCTGAGATGGAACTTCGGACAGGGCAACAGAAACTGGAGATTCGAGTTGAAGAAAGAACAGCAGAACTCAGGGAAGCTAACGATCGACTTCGGAGGGAGATTGGGGAGCGCAAGCGGGCGGCGGAGGAATTAAAGCAAAAAGAATCATTAAATTATGCGCTATTTGAGTATAACCCCGAGCAAGCCATAGCCGTTGATTTGGAAGGAAAAATTATTGCAGTCAATCGGGCTAAGAGGATGTCAGGTGATCGATTGCCTAAAATCGGAGATATGATGTATCGGGATTATGCAAGAAGTCACAAGATTGATATGCATTCCGAACTGATGGAATGTCTCGGTTCAGGAAAGCTTAAACTGTTTCCAGAACAAAAATATAGAAACAAATTTCTGTCAGTCACAATAGCACCTTTTTCTATGGGAGCAGTGATAATATCCGAAGACATTACCGAGCGCAAGCGGGCGGAGGAGGAAAAGGAAAAACTGGAGGCCCAGAACCGGCAACTCCAGAAGACCGAAAGCCTGGGCCGCATGGCCGGAGCGATCGCCCATCACTTCAACAACCAGCTCGGCGTGGTGATCGGGAACCTCGAGCTTGCCATGATAAATAAACTGTCCGGGACTTCGGGTCCGGACGAGACCCTCACCGCAGCCATGAAGGCCGCCGGCAAGGCAGCAGAGATGAGCGGCCTGATGCTTACCTACCTTGGTCAATCGTTCGACAAACAAGATACTCTGGATCTTTCCGGGATCTGCCGCCTCAGCCTGCGCATGCTCCGGGCCGCCACGCCGAAAAAAGTGGTTCTTAAGACCGATTTGCCCTCTCCGGGTCCGACTGTCAAAGCAAACGAGAACCAGATACAACAGGTTTTGACCAACCTGATTACCAATGCATGGGAGGCAATGGGAGACGGTCAGGGCACCATTAACTTGACTGTCAAAACTGTTTCTCCGGCAGATATTACCGCGTCGCACCGCTTTCCCGTCGAATGGAAGCCACAGGAGAATGACTATGCCTGTCTGGAAGCGGCTGATGCCGGCTGCGGGATAGCGGACAAGGATATCGAGAAACTCTTTGACCCCTTTTTCTCCAGCAAGTCCACAGGCCGGGGCATGGGACTGGCAGTTGTACTGGGGATAACGAAATCCCATGGAGGAGCCGTTGCTGTGGAGAGCGAACCCGGTAAAGGGAGCATTTTCAGGGTCTTTTTGCCTGTCTCTGCCGAAGAAGCCTCACGGCAACCGGAGAAAGCTGCCGAAGTCCCGAAGATGGAAGGCGGCGGAACGCTGCTGCTGGTGGAAGACGAGCAGTCGTTGCGCAAAATGGCCGGGATTATGCTCACAAACATGGGATATACGGTGCTTCAAGCAAAGGACGGAGTTGAAGCTGTGGAGATGTTTCAGCAGCATAAGGCCGAGATCCGTGTCGTAATTTGCGACCTGACCATGCCGCGCATGGATGGCTGGGGGACACTCGCAGCCCTTCGCAAACTTTCGCCGGGCATCCCGGTGGTCCTTGCCAGCGGCTACAACGAGAATCAGGTGATGGCAGGCGACCATCCCGAATGGCCCCAGGCATTTTTAGGCAAGCCTTATGTAAGCAAGGAACTTAGCGACGCGATACAACTTGCAATGGCAAAGAAGGCTTAAGGGAATGGCGCCGGGTCGGTTTACCAGACTCTTGGCGCCGGCGCCTATGTGAAAAAACCCTGTGTAATAGAGAAACTGGGGCTGGCCGTAAAGAAAGAACTTGATCGATCCACGTGAACACGGGTGGATTAAAGTTCACCTGTACAATTGGCAATCTTCAATTCTTTTCTCTCATCTGTTCCGAGGACTCGCAGGTGCTATAGAGGCGGTCATTCTGTGGGTACATACATTTTCATTTCAGAAAGTACACAGGAACTGGATGAGCCCCATTCTTTTCGGCTACCGGTCACAATTTGGTCATAACTGACGAAAAAAGGGGTTACAGCAAAAACCATAACCCCTTAATTTCATTGGTAGGCGCGATTGGATTTGAACCAACGACTTCTACCGTGTCAGGGTAGCGCTCTCCCCCTGAGCTACGCGCCTTTACTCCGAAAAAAATTAACACCTCTGATTTTTCATGTCAAGGGAAATGGTAATTATTCAGAAGCCAGAAGTCAGGAGCCAGAATTTAGAATAAAAGCGGTATATGTTTCAGCCATATTGGCCGTAATAGAAATCACAGATCTCCTGGTTTGGGAAGTCAACCCATACATCTCATTTTCATTCTGGCTTCTGAATTCTGACTCCTGTCTCCTAAATAACTACTGGGAATTTACTGTTTATTTCTGTTTCTGGTTGTTTAATGAAGCTGACTGAAGAATATTCATGCCTTTGTAAATATAGTGAAATCCGGAAAGTATCGATAGGCCTGCCGTAAGCCAGTAAAGGCTGTTTTTAATTAATGCAGCCCATGAAACCTCCGGGTTTAAAAGAATGAAAATAACGGTTGAAATCTGGGCAACAGTCGTGCATTTGCTGACAAAGCTTGGTTTGATATCAACAGATATATCGTTTATAGAAAAAATGGCTATTCCGAGAAGTATAAGCACATCACGGCTTATCACAATAACCGTCAACCAGCCGGGAATAATCCTGAGAACTCCAAGGCTTACAAATGCGGAAATTATAAGAAGTTTGTCAGCAATCGGGTCAAGATAAGCCCCGAGTACCGTTCGCTGATTGAAATATCTTGCAATGAGTCCGTCAAGACCGTCGCTTAAACCTGCAACCGAAAAGATAATGAGAGCGGAAAAGAACATATCCTTCAGCAGAGCAATAACAAAAAGAGGAACCAGCAGGATTCTGATAATCGTTAATATGTTTGGAATGTTTATGTTCATTTGCATATGCAGGAATAAGTCTTAAAGCAGGTTCTATGCCTTTCTTAATAGAGCGTAGTCGGCTATATATTCAAGTACTTTTTTTGTTTTTGAAGGTTTGAAAATACGAAGAGTTTTTTTTGCCTTTTCAATATGCCACTTCGCACGATCTTTCGTATATGCAATTCCTCCGTATTTTTCAAGGAGCTTTATCAGCAATTTGAAATCGCGCACCAAAAAATTTTTATTTTGTATTATAGCTTTCATCCTGAGACGGTCATTCCTGTCCGCTTCTTTCAGGGCATATATTACAGGAAGTGTCAGCTTCCCTTCTTTTAAATCGGCTCCCACCTCTTTTCCAAGAGCCTTGGTATCAAGCGTGTAGTCCAGAAGGTCATCTGCCATCTGGAAGGCCATTCCCATGTTATATCCGTATCCGGAAACAGCCTTTTCCTCTCTTTTCGAAGCATTTGCTATAAAGGCGCTTATCCTGCAGGCGCCCTCAAATAAAACGGCGGTTTTACGCCAGATTATCTCCATATATTCTGCTTCGGTAAGGTCCAGCGCGCCTTTTCTCATAAGCTGGTGGATCTCTCCCTGGGACATGCTTTCGGTAACTCCCGCGATTACCTTAATAACTTTTAGTTTGCCGGTAGCAGCGGCAATGGATAGACCCCGCGCAAGAAGAAAATCGCCGACTAACACCGCCGTCGAATTTCCCCATATTGAATTTGCAACAGGTTTTCCCCTCCTTAATTTTGACCCGTCAACAAGATCATCATGCAAAAGGGTTGCGGCATGCAGGTATTCAAATGTTGTTGAAAAGACCTTGTCATAGTTTCCTTTATAGCCGCAAATTCTTGCCGAAAGCACCATAAGAAGCGGCCTCAACCTTTTTCCCCCGGCAAAAAGAATATGCCCGGCAACATCAGAAACAAGATCCAGGTAGGGATTTAAATTATCGGCAAGAGCAATTTCAATTTCTTTAAGGTCTTTTTCGACCATGGGAAGAATTTCACGCTTCAAATCTCTCATGCAGCTTCTCCGATAAGATCATATTCAAGGGCATCCGTGATCTTTACTCTGGCAAAAGAGCCTTCCTTAAATTCACCGGTAATATAGGTAATGCCGTCAACATCAGGAGCCTGATATCTTGTTCGTCCGATACAAAGTCCTTTTTCAGGCAACTCCTCAACAAGAACATCAAAAACCTTGCCTATGTGTTTCCTGTTGTTTTCGAGGGATATTTCCCGCTGGCGGGACATGATTCTGTCGCGTCTTTTTTTCGCGACATTTTTCGAAACCCTGTCCGGAAGCTTATGAGATGGAATATCTTTGGAATCTGAATATATAAAAACTCCGAGATGATCAAATTTTACTTTTTCTATGAAAGATAACAGATCTCTGAAGTCCTTATCCGTTTCACCCGGAAAACCTGTAATGACGGTTGTCCGGAGGGATGCATCGGGAACGGCAGACCTTATTTTATCAAAAAGTTTTAACAGGCCGTTTTGATTATAACTTCGCCCCATTTTTTTCAGCACGGGACGGCTTGCATGCTGAACGGGAATATCGAAATAGGAACATATATTGTGGCCTGAAGCAATGGTTTTAACAAAATTATCATCGATGCTTTCAGGATGTGCGTAAAGAATTCTTATCCAGGCATCCCCCGATATTTTGGATATTTTTTCAAGAAGCCTCCCGAGGCCGGCAGAACTCTTCAGATCTTTTCCATAAGAGGTTGTGTCCTGGGCCACAAGGATCAGTTCTCTGGCGCCTGATTCAATAAGCAGTCTCGCTTCTGAAACAATATCCTCAGAAGAACGGCTCCGTTGTTTTCCGCGTAGCTTGGGAATAATGCAATAGCTGCATCGCCTGCTGCATCCTTCAGCAATTTTTATATATGCCATATGCTGAACGGATCTTATTCTGGGCACAGAGGGCTCACTTAAAACGGTCAGGTTGGGATCAGGCAAAAGGCATCCT
>JAHJRK010000393.1 GCA_018830925.1 Pseudomonadota bacterium | reverse complement strand
TTAAAAATCATCCGCCTGAGGCGGATGATTTAGCGAAGTGATTTAAAAATCCCCAAAAAGCTCATTGAGTGAACATATTTCGACTTTTTACAAGTTCATCATTATTGATACTCTCATAAAAAGTACAAATTAAGATGGCAAAATAAAAAACTCATTATGCAAGGCGCACGAATCTTGAGAAATGCAGAGTGCTTACCGTTACGCTGCAATGATGTGCAACAATGCGGAATGGCTTTTTACAAAGCCGTCATATTATTTAATCAGGCAGTAATAATTATTTATGGATAAACAACATAGAAAAGAGGTGGACAAACGCCGCACCTTCGGCATCATAAGCCACCCGGATGCAGGCAAAACAACCCTTACCGAAAAGCTCCTCCTTTTCGGGGGGGCAATACAGCTTGCCGGAGCGGTAAAAGCCCGTAAAGCGGCGCGTCATGCAACAAGCGACTGGATGGCCATAGAAAGAGAGCGTGGAATATCCGTAACCACTTCGGTCATGAAGTTCAATTATAATGATTTCGAAATAAACCTGCTCGACACGCCCGGACACCAGGATTTTTCCGAAGATACATACAGGGTGTTGACCGCAGTCGACAGCGCACTCATGGTTATAGACAGTGCCAAAGGCGTTGAACCGCAGACAAAGAAACTGATGGAAGTATGCAGGATGCGCAATACTCCCATCATTACATTTATAAACAAGATGGACAGAGACGGCCTTGCACCACTGGATCTTCTTGCAGACATTGAAGAGAGACTCCAGGTCGAATGTGCTCCTCTCTCCTGGCCTATCGGAATGGGAAAATACTTTAAAGGAGTTTACAATATTTACCGCAAGGAGCTTCATCTTTTCACCCCTGGGAAAACGACCAGAAGTCAGGAAGGGATTACAATTACAAGCCTTTCGGATCCAAGGCTTGACGATATTTTAGGAAGTGACGCAGGAAGGCTCAGAGAAGATATTGATCTCATAGAAGGAGCCGCCACTCCGTTTGATATGGAACATTATCTCAGGGCTAATCAGACTCCGGTATTTTTCGGAAGCGCGGTAAACAATTTCGGAGTAAAAGAGCTCCTTGACGCATTTGTGGAAATGGCTCCAGCGCCGCAGCCAAGAACCGCCATGGAACGCACCGTCTCGCCATACGAAGAATCCTTTTCGGGTTTTGTTTTCAAGATTCAGGCAAACATGGATCCCGCGCACAGGGACAGAATTGCTTTTTTGAGAATATGCTCCGGGAAATTCACGCGAGGCATGAAGGTGATCCATAATCATTCCGGAAAGGAGATGACTCTGTCTAATGCCACGATATTCATGGCGCAGGACAGGTCGAATGTTGAAGAAGCATATCCTGGAGACATAATAGGGTTGCACAACCACGGAACGATAAAAATCGGCGACACATTCACCTTGAAAGAATCCCTGAACTTTACAGGCATACCCAGTTTTGCCCCGGAGCACTTCCGCCGTGTCCGCCTGCTGAATCCTATTAAAAACAAGCAGCTCCAGAAAGGACTGACGCAGCTTTCAGAGGAAGGAGCGGTCCAGTTTTTCAAGCCTCTTTCCGGAAACGGCTATATTTTAGGGGCAGTCGGAATACTCCAGTTTGATGTCACAATGGCTCGCTTAAAAAACGAATATGGAGCCGATGCCGTGACGGAACCGGCTGCTTATGCCAGGGCGCGCTGGATTGAATGCGGGAACAGGAAGAAACTCGAACAGTTTGAAAGAGAGAACAAAAACAACCTTGCTCTTGATGCACAAGGCCACCTGACATATCTTGCCCGCAGCGAATGGAGCCTTGAATACGAAATGAAACAGTGGCCTGAAATAACGTTCCTGAATACACGCGAACATAATTGACGATCTCGTAAAAAATCATATGCGAATGGATTTGAGATTTTTGGGAAATAGATTTTTAAGGAACTGAGCGTTAAAAATCCCCAAAAAGCTCATTAGTAAGTTAGAAATTATTTCCGGCAGGAAATAATTTCGTAAACTTACTTATCCCGTTTATCGGGGTTAAGTGAGCATATTTCGACTATTTACGAGTTCATCACGATTGAAGGTAATGAAAGATTCAGAAAAAGATTATAAATCCGGAAATGTCCGGAAAATGTTTAAAAAAATTTCAGGCCGATATGACCTTCTGAATACTCTTATCACTTTCGGCCGGGACAAATCGTGGCGGAAATATGTTGTAAAGGAAGCCTCTCTTAAACACAACGGGCTTATTCTCGATGTAGGAACAGGAACAGGCAAGATTCTGCAGGAAGCTTTTATTTCGAACATCAGTATTAAAGCATTCGGAGTCGATTTTACAATAGAGATGATGCTTGCCGGAAAAAATAAGCAAAGCGGGATTTCATGGTGCTGCGCCGATGCCTTTCTTCTCCCCTTTCCCGACGCAGTTTTTGACGCTGTAACATCAGGCTATCT
>JAHJRK010000392.1 GCA_018830925.1 Pseudomonadota bacterium | reverse complement strand
TTTGACAAAAGATAGAGGCCTCGTCGTTATCAATCCGCCGTACGGGCACAGGATGGGAAGCAGATCTGAAAGCGTTAAACTGTTTTGCGCCGTATGCGAAAAGCTTAAAAAGGATTATTCAGGCTGGAAAGCCGCCCTGATTGCCCCGGCCATGAATATTGCAGAAAAAGTTCCTTTTAGCCTGAAAGAGGCAACTCTATTTCACGGCGGCCTTAAAATATCCCTGCTCTATGGAAAAATATTTTAATAGTTTTAATTTGTTGTACGGTCAAATAGTTGCTTTCAGAGTCCCAAACACAACGTATTTATTAACAAAGATTTTTAGACAGGATTAACAGGATGGACATGATGTTGCCTGCCCGCCGGAAGCGGGACAGGCAATAAGCCATCGCCTGGAGTTGATCCGTCAAATCCTGTAAATCCTGTCTGAATGGAGGTGCAAAATGCAGATAGATTTTCATCTTTGCGTAACTTATGTTGTATCCCGCTTGGCAGGTTTCGGGCACAGGGAAGCAGAAACAGTGGCACACTGCGCCCAGTATGTCGATGATGCGACAAATTCAGGAACAATAAAGTTCGACAACGGAGCAATGTTCAGCCGAACAAGCTCGGCCCATAAAATTCTCGACTACAAGAATTTCAATGAGCTTGCCAACCGTTACGTATGGATACCCTTCCATTTTCTTCCCGGAAACAACGGGAAAAAAGCCGGTGAAAATCCTGAAGGGACTTTTATTGAAAAGCTTATCTGCCGCCCCGGAAGCTTTGTGGCAAAAGATATGATCAATGCCTGCATAAGAGGCGGCAATGCTCTTTACGGACTTCACAGGCTTGGAATAGCGTTGCATGTATATGCCGATACATGGGCGCACCAGGAATTTGCCGGCGTAATCCACGAGGTCAACGCGGTAAAAAAACTTGATGATGAAGAGAATATCGACGCCGCATTCGGATCAAAACTCAAAAAGTTCTTCGGGGATATCTTTGATGACATAGCCTGTGAATTTGCCAGCGGGATTATTCCGCTCGGCCATGGAGCGGCTTTATCTCTACCGGACCGGCCTTATCTGAAATGGACTTATAAAGACAGCCGCGGAAACACGGTTGCACGAGACAATCCAACGCAATTTCTTGAAGCGGCCCATGAGATGTGCAGGGCTGTCCAGCGCTTCAGGGCCGGAAACCCGGATGCGGATGTCCCCGGTCTTGCCAATGCTGACAGGGAGAGAATCATGCGGATGATGACGGATATAAAAGATGAAAACGGCGACGAAAGGTGTAAAAAATGGATTGATGCCTTGAAGGAAGGTTTTTTTGGATTTCCTCCGGTAACTCTCGGCTATATCCCAAAAGGCGCAGGTTCATGGAAATACCAGGCCATAGGATCTGACAAGGAGGTCGATATCGAAGCTGAAAAGCACCCGTACTCACCCTCTTTTCTCGGAAGCGACTGGAAGCTTTTTCATGACGCGCTCATGGCGCACCGTTTTTCAATTATAAATGAGGTACTGCCCAGGTATGGCATATGCGCCGCCTGAGACGGCTTCGTAAAACGCTCAGCTACTGTGTTCCGCTTCATCCTTCGTCATTGCGGCGTACTGACATGTACGCCTCTTTCCTCAGGATTTGCGCGCCTTGTATCTGAACTTTTTACAAAGTCGTCTGAATCGATACAGCGGGCGCTTTCACGGCGTAAATCTGCGGGATTTCTTGTGCGACATACTACCCGTATGCCTCCGCGCAATCCCTTGATTTCCTTGAGCTTGCCCAAAATTGCCGATTTCCGGATGGAAACTTAGCTATCGAACGATGTACGCCTCTTTCCTCAGGATTTGCGCGCCTTGTATCTGAACTTTTTACGAAGTCGGCTGAATTTTTGCCACTCATACTTTCGCCTCACGCCTCACACCTTACGCCTTACGACTTACGCCTCGCGCCTATTGCCCGGCATATTCCGTCTTCAGCCTTTTTTCGATATCGACCGGCGCCGGGATAAGCTTCTGCTCTAGCATTATGCTCTCGGTCTGTTTCCAGGCGGCAATATCTATGGCGCCGAAAACCGTCTTTTCCGACGGCTTCATGAACTGCCTTGTTATATCAAGCTGCCTGCGGATAACATCAGAAGAGGTGTCCTTGTCGAATTTTCCAATAGTCTCAACCGTCTTATCCGAATTAACAGGATTCAGAGCCTCATTCCATGCCTTCATCAGGGCCGAAACAAATTTTTTGACGGTTTCGGGATGCTCTTTTATCATCTTTTCCGTTGTTATTACCGAATTTGCCACAAACCGTATGCCGGCAGCGTCCGGATCAAAAAAGGCAGCGGACTCCCCTGCCTTTTCAAGCTTATCTCCGATGATAATCCCCTGTGCATTCCTGTAAACAGGCCAGAGAGCAACTTTCCGCTCGTAAAAAGGCGTATAATCATATCTTACGCTGAAAAGGTTTACTTCGTTTTCCTTTATGCCGTATTTGGCAAGAAGCGCCTTCATGATCGTTTCGTCGTTTCCGCCGAATGTTATTCCGACAACCTTTCCCTTCATATCCTCCGGCCTGTCGATCTTATTTTCATCCGGCCTGTATATCCACTGAAGGGGGTTGGCCTGGAAAAGCTGCGCCAGCACCACAACGGGGG
>JAHJRK010000391.1 GCA_018830925.1 Pseudomonadota bacterium | reverse complement strand
GAAAAGAAAATGGATATATTTTGGAACAATGTCATTCCCGAAATAAAGAGGAATAAGATATAACAGATCAAGGTTCATGGGATAATAGGAGAATATCACCGAAGGAATTTCATACATTCCCCCGTGATTCAGATAAAGCTTCGGAACCGCGAGGTGATGGGTAAGAGCATCCCTGCTGACAGGAGGTACAGAAGACAATGCAATTACGGAAACTATAAGGATTGTTATAAGACCTGCAAGGATAAAATATATAAGTGAGGAGCCAGGCGTCTTTTCAATCACTTTTGATATCTGACCTTGCATGATAATCCTTTGGTTAATAGGCTAATAGGCTGTAGGTTTTTAGCTAACAGCCTTCAGTCTAACAGCCTAAAGCCTGACCTCTAACAGCCTAAACACCTTTATTTAATAGCTTTCTTCAATATATCTGCAGGTATTTCTCCCAGGTATAATTTGCCGTTTATCATGAAAGCGGGAGTCCCCGTAATCCCGGCTTTCAAACCATCCCTGATATCAAACCACAGGTTGCGCCTTATATTGTTATCAAATATTGACGCAGCGAGCTTATCCGCATCAAGACCGGTCTTTTCGGCCAGCTCTTTTATATCAATTTTTTCGCTACTTATATCAACTCCAAAAAGCGCATCATTCATCTCCCAGAATTTCCCCTCCTTTGCCGCGTAGATAGATAGAAGGGACATGTCTCCCGATCCTACATGAAAAGGTTTTTTTACAATCGGATTGTACCTGTGATCCATCGGATAATGGCGATGAATAAGCCTTATTTTTCCAGGATTTTTTTCAATAAGATGGCGAAGAAAAAAATGCATTTTTTTGCACTGGAAACAGAGGTAATCCGCAAACTCGGTTATAACAAGCTCAGGATTTTCCGAACCTCCGATCTCCGAACCTCCGATCCATGGATGCCCGTCTTCCGTTATTCCCTTCGGAACATTTGCAGAAAGAGGAGGTGGGGAAAGATTCCAGTAAGCAGGAAAATAAACAAAGGCGGATATAACAAGAACAGCGTACGGAGCAAATATAGACAAGGATAATTTATTTTTATTGAAAACTAATTCAATATCCTGCCAAAACCCTTTAATAATCCCTTCTTTTTCTCCGAATCTTCGGATTATCAGCCACGAGTAAAAGAGAAAAAGAAAATTTATACAGTAGCTTAGAATGCACATTATGCAATAGCTGTGAATATAAAGATTCGAAATTACGGCAAAGATAATGCTGATAAGACTGAATATGAGTGATATTGTAAAAATGAGCCGCCACATCCGCTTTTTCCCGGCATCAGCGCTGAAAGCAAAGGGCAACAGCAGAAGGCAGAATAAATACCCGGCCACACCCCAAACAGCCACAGGAACACCGAGGAAAATGGAATAAGGACTCTGGGATACCGTATCGCAGTTTATAGCTTTTGATATTGCACAAAAGCTTTCATAACCAATATCGGTATATACAAGGTAATGGTGCACCGAAAGATAAATGGAGTCGGCAAGACCGGCAAGAAGTAAAAAAGCTATAGTTCCAGAGTAAACAGGAAACGGAAAAGGTTTTATATCGCTTCTTTTTGAAATTATTGATTTTATCAATTTCGCAGTTTTATAAAAGATTTGATAATCAAATTTCAGGTGCGTTGTTCGCTGTTAACGGTGAACATGAAATATGGATACCATATTAACAGCATAATCACAAAACAGAAAGAGGAAAGAGATGTTTGTATCTCTTTCCTCTTAGATGTTACGTGTAATGAAAGGCAATAGTGATTACATGACCTTTGTGAAAGTTCCACCAAGAGCTCCACTCCAACCTTCAAGATCGCCAGCGCCAACAGGGTTTGCAGCCTGATAAGTTAAAGGGCATCTGCCACTTCCATCAGTAACTGACATGGTGTAAGTAGCTGGCGGCCCAGCATCAAAAGTAACGGTAGCTGTGTTAGTTCCACTGAGTTTGATGGGGGATGATCCTGTAAATGTTACTACGCCAGTCCCATCAGTACTATTTGTGTAACTCACATTGCTTGGGATCGAAAAGTAGTCAGCCAGTCCTGCTGCAATACTACCCGCATCGGACTCTGCAGCGTTGCAGAAGGCTTTATCCCTGTATGCGATAAAGTTCGGGATGGCGATTGCTGCCAGAATGCCGATAATTGCAATTACGATCATAAGTTCGATAAGTGTAAAACCTTTTTGTCCTCTTAATTTCTGAATCATTTTGTACCTCCTTTGTTTAATTATGTTTATATAAAATAAGCCACAAGACTTATATTGACGGTCATGTAAAAATTCGCGGGAACGACAAAAAGAACAAATTCTGACTTATTACAAAACCATCATTACTGAACTTCGCAAAAGAATAGAGCAAGGAATATGCCATCGGTTACAGGCTGTCAAATAAAATTATAATATCCTGTATTTATAAGATAAAAAATATTTCTTCATAAATATCAAGATTGTTCTTAAAACCATACAGTCATAAATTTAAATAATTTTAAATTTATATTAAATAATTTTAAATTCCGACAAATTACTTTTCAGATTTTGTTTCAATTCCCAGCTTGTTAAGCCGATGCCACATTGCATGATAACGTATGCCAAGCAGTTCCGCTGCCTTGTTTTTGTTT
>JAHJRK010000390.1 GCA_018830925.1 Pseudomonadota bacterium | reverse complement strand
AGCCTTCTTTTTGCTTTTCTTGAAATTATTTCTTCGGTTAAATTGCAGGAAAAGGATGCTGAGGCCGCCTGAACCGTTCAGGCGGCCTTCATTTCATAACAAAGAGTTTATTCTTCTTTATCTTCCGCCTTTTCTTTTCCTTCGTCTGAAACAGGACCGGCCATCGATTTTAAAATGTCATACCTTTCTGCATAATCCTTTTCTATCTTTTTCCGGAGCTTTTTCGACTCATCCGGAAACATCTTTTCCAGTGACGCATACCTGTTTTCACCGGAGAGGAACTGCTGGAGGGTTCCGTCCGGAGCTTTCGATTCGAGTATAAACGGATTTTTGCCTTCTTCGGCAAGAAGCGGGTTATAACGGTAGAGCGGCCAGTAACCCGCCGCCACCGCCAGATTCTCCTCTTCCTGTGTTTTGCCCATCCCCTTTCTGATTCCCTGATTTATACAAGGAGCGTAGCATATTATCAGAGATGGCCCCGGATATTTGTCTGCCTCAATGAATGCCTTCATAGTCTGCTGTTTGCTTGCTCCCATGGCTACGGATGCCACATAAACGTATCCGTATGTCATGGCAATTCTCCCTAAATCCTTTTTTCCTATCTTTTTGCCTGATGCTGCAAATTTGGCGACAGAGCCTACGGGAGTTGCTTTTGAAGACTGGCCGCCGGTGTTTGAGTATACTTCTGTATCCATAACAAGAATATTCATATCTTCGCCAGAGGCAATAACATGATCCAGACCTCCGAAACCAATGTCATATGCCCAGCCGTCGCCTCCAAAAGCCCAGACCGATTTTTTAATAAAAAGGTCGGACATTGAAAGAATCGAGTCGAGAAGGGAGGTTCTTTTGGCCTCTGCAAGCAGTTTTTTAAGCTGGTTGCCGTAAGTTTTTGAGGTTTCGGCATTGTTCATGCCCTCAAGCCAGCCTGTCATGGCGGCCTTTAATTCGTCCGGAACTCCTGCGCCGACAGCTTCTTTCATAAGATTTGCGAGTTTTTCCCGGCGATGCCCTACTGCAATCGATATCCCGTATCCGAATTCAGCGGCGTCCTCAAAGAGAGAGTTCCCCCAGGCAGGGCCATGGCCATTCTTGTCGACGCAGTAAGGAACTGACGGCGCAGAGGCTCCCCATATTGATGAACATCCGGTTGCATTGGCTATTATCATCCGCTCTCCGAAAAGTTGTGTTAAAACCTTGACGTATGGAGTCTCCCCGCATCCTGCACAAGCTCCTGAAAACTCCATGAGAGGCTTCTGAAACTGGCTCCCTTTTACCGTCTCCCTTGAAACAATGTCATCTCTTACGGGAACTGTCAGAGAGAATTGGTGATTCGGAACCTGAAGAGGGGTCTGTGTATCAATCGGCTTCATAACAAGGGCTTTCTTTTTGGACGGGCATATGTCCGCACAGTTGCCGCAACCCTGGCAGTCCAGTGTATTAACCTGGATCCTGAACTTATATGTTTTAAGCTCCTTTCCGACAGCCGGCTTGGTCTCAAAGGATGCCGGCGCTTCTTTAAGCTCCTCATCCGTTGATAGAACCGGGATTATGGCGGCATGGGGGCAGACAAAAGAGCACTGGTTGCACTGAATACAGTTCTCTTTTATCCATTCCGGGACATTGATGGCAACACCGCGTTTTTCGTATTGTGAAGTCGCAACTGGAAAAAGTCCGTCCGGCATGAAGGCGCTTACCGGCAGATTATCTCCCTGCTGGGCAAGCATGGGACGCATTACATTTTTCACAAATTTCGGATCATCTGCCGCACCTTCAGTTTTTCCTCCAGCCTCTTTCCATGTTTCAGGATATTTTATCTCAAACAGATTCGCGAGGGTCTGGTCGACAGCATCTGTATTCATTTTGACGATCTTTTCACCTTTTTTCCCGTAAACCTTATTGATTTCATCTTTTAAAAGGGCAATAGCCTCTTTAAAAGGAATTACGTTTGCGAGTTTAAAGAATGCTGTCTGCATTATCATGTTTATCATGCCGCCGAGACCGACCGCTCCTGCAATTTTAACCGCATCAACATTGTAAAACTTGAGCTTTTTTCCTGCAATTGTTCTTTTTATTTTTGCGGGAATATGCTCCTCCATTTCATTTAAAGACCAGGAGGAATTCAGAAGAAAGGTTCCGCCTTCTCTTATGCCTTCAAGAACATCGTATATCTGAACGTAATTTGCCTTGTGGCACGCGATGAAATCGGCGGTATTGACCAGATAGGTGGACTGGATTGGTTTGCTTCCGAAACGAAGATGCGAAACCGTTATGCCTCCTGATTTTTTTGAATCATAGGCAAAATAGCCCTGGGCAAAAAGGCCTGTATTGTCGCCTATAATCTTTATAGCGGACTTGTTGGCGCCGACTGTTCCGTCAGAACCCAGTCCCCAGAACTTACACTGGACGGTACCTTCGGGAGTGGTTTCGATATCTTTTTCCGTTTCAAGGGAAGTATGGGTCACATCGTCCGTTATTCCTACTGTAAAATGATTTTTCGGTCCTGCCGACTTCATGTTATCAAATACTGCCTTAGCCATTGAGGGGGTGAATTCCTTTGAACCGAGTCCGTAGCGCCCGC
This sequence comes from Pseudomonadota bacterium, assembly GCA_018830925.1. Lineage (GTDB taxonomy): Bacteria > Desulfobacterota > Desulfobacteria > Desulfobacterales > RPRI01 > RPRI01. The sequence goes on along the minus strand of JAHJRK010000390.1, from coordinate 2,856 downwards.
CGGTAATGACCGGCATCTCGCCTCTTTCCATGAAAGCCGTGCACACATCGACATAAAGCGGGTCGCCTATCGCGCCGGGTTCCTTTGTCCTGTCAAGAACCGTTATTCTGTCCGCTGTGGCAGGGAGAGCCGAAAGAAAAGCATCTATCACGAAAGGCCTGTAAAGACGGACTTTGACAAGTCCAACTCTTTCTCCGCTGAGATTCAGCCGGTTTACGACCTCTTCAATTGTTTCGCAGGAGGAACCCATTGCGACGACCACTCTATCTGCTTCGGGGTCTCCGACATAGTCGAACAGATTGTATTTTCGTCCCGTAAGGTCCCCGACTTTTTTCATATATTCCTTTACAACTGAGGGAATTTTCAAATAGTAGGGATTGGCGGCTTCCCTTCCCTGAAAATATATATCCGGATTCTGGGCAGTGCCCCGAAGTGTCGGATGTTCAGGGTTCATGGCGCGCCCGCGGAAAGCTTCCAGAGCTTCATAATCAACAAGAGAAGCCATGTCATCATATTCAATTTCTTCAATTTTCTGTATTTCATGTGAAGTCCTGAATCCGTCGAAGAAGTGAAGGAAAGGAACTCTCCCTTTAATGGCCGAGAGGTGTGAAACAAGGGCAAGGTCCATGACCTCCTGAACGGAATTGGAGCACAGGAGGGCAAAACCGGCCTGGCGAACCGCCATAACGTCGGCATGATCCCCGAAAATTGAAAGCGCGTGGGCTGCTATTGCTCTTGCGCTGACATGAAAAACTCCGGGCAGGAGCTCGCCTGAAATTTTATACATGTTCGGGATCATCAGGAGAAGTCCCTGGGATGCCGTAAACGTAGTTGTGAGAGCGCCAGCGGCAAGGGCTCCATGAACTGCGCCTGCTGCTCCAGCCTCAGATTGCATCTGTTTTATGCTTAAGGTCTGCCCGAAAATGTTTTTGAGCCCGTTGGCTGACCATTCATCTGCAGTTTCGCCCATTGGGGTGGAAGGTGTTATCGGGTAAATTGCGGCAACATCGCTCATGGCATAAGCCACATGAGCCGCAGCGGTATTTCCGTCGATTGTTTTCATTTTTTTTGCCATAAAATATGCTCCTTATTTGATAATACTAAAGATTGCTTTTTTACGATTAAATGCAATCTTACGAGTTAATGATATAAAAAGTACAGCTCATCTCTCATTTAATTGGGAGAAAGCGGTCAAAAGTTCAAACAATGCCTGCCCATAAAATATTTTACCGGGGCAGGCGTATTACCATGACAGGCTTTTTACATCTTCTAAGAACACGCCGGGCATTGCTGCCGATTAGCGCATCGGCTATCACGCCGTGTCCGTGTGTTCCCATAACCACCATGTCGCAATTTTCCGAATCAACAGCTTTTAGAATCTCATCAACAGGAATCCCTTCTTTTACTATTATTTCATCAACCAGAAAAGGACAGGCTTTTAAGCTCGAATACATCTCTTCGCAGAAATCGTTCAGGCGTTTTTTTATGCTTTCAATATATTCCTGTTTCTTATTTTTCTGGATTTCATTCCAGCGATCTTTTCCCAGAAATTCGGCAATCTGCCTTTCTGCATTTTGGGAAAAAACTTCAAGGACATGAAGTATCGTGATTTTAGCGTCGAACCTGTTGGCGATGGTTGCTGCATAAGTAAAGGCATATTTTGCGTTTTCCGAAAGATCTGTTGTGTAAAGTATTCTTTTGATTTCAGGAATCATATTATCTCCTTTCTTTATATACTTATTTCAAATCAGATAATTGCTCTGATTTGTACAGCATTTGGTTTTTTGCCGCAAGAAATTTCGGATAGTTTCTTTTTGTTTTAATTTCAGAGGAAATTGTAATATATGAACAATTGCCTTTAGATAGTTTTGAGCGGCCTTCTTCACAAACCTCAGTTTGATTAAAAGGAGAGGATAATGATCAACGGTTCATTGCTGAAAGAATTTACCGACTTGCTTGGCCGTGAAAATGTGTTTACCGACAAAGCCGATCTTGTCACCTATTCTTATGACGCCGCCGTACTGGACCCGGTGATTCCGGCAGTAATTCTTCGTCCCGCAAACTATGAGTTGGTTGGGAAGATTGTTGGCTTGTGCAATGAAAACTCGATGCCGGTTACTGTCCGGGGAGCCGGAACAAATCTTTCCGGGGGCACAATACCATCGGCAAACGGCGTTGTTCTGGTGACAAACGCCCTGAATAATATCCTTGAGATAAACGAAGAAGATATGTATGCGGTAGTTCAACCGGGAGTCATCACCGCAAAATTGGCAGCCGCTGTTGAGGCAAGAGGTCTTTTTTATCCTCCCGATCCGGGGAGCCAGGCTGTATCGACCATCGGGGGAAATGTTGCCGAAAATGCAGGCGGATTGCGGGGGCTCAAGTACGGAGTGACCAAAGATTATGTAATGGGCCTTAAATTTTTCGATGCGTCCGGCAATGATGTAAAAACCGGTTCGAGAACAGTTAAATGTGTTACTGGTTATAACCTGACCGGATTGATGGTGGGTTCAGAGGGAACGCTCGGCGTAATCTATGAAGTTATATTAAAACTTATTCCTTTGCCTTCTCACAGGAAATCTATGGTTGCTGTTTTTGATGAAACAGCAAAAGCAACCGAGACTGTGGCTGCGATCATAGCCGGGCGGATTGTTCCGGCCACTCTTGAATTTATGGACAATTTTACGATAAGAGCTGTGGAAAATCACAGCAATGCCGGATTGCCTCTTGATGCCGCGGCGCTTCTTCTTATCGAAGTTGACGGATATCCTGCCCAGGTGGAAGAGGATGCAGAGAAAATTGAAGCGATCTGCCGAAAGAAAGGCGCAACCTCCCTGCGTGTTGCAAAAGATGCTT
>JAHJRK010000389.1 GCA_018830925.1 Pseudomonadota bacterium | reverse complement strand
GTTTATGGCAAACACCCTTTTTGATGAAAACTACGGCGGCAGCTTCGGCAACTGCCATATAGCCGTCGGCTCATCATATTCGGACACATTCTCCGGAGATCCGAAAACACTGACAGGAGAAATCAAGAAGAATTTAGGATTCAATGATTCAGCACTCCACTGGGATCTTGTCAATACCGAGAAGAAAAGAGTAACCGCTCTTCTTGCAGCAGGAGGAAAAGTCACAATCTATGAAAACGGAAAATTTATGTTTTAAAACAAAGCATTAAAGAAAAACCGATGCGTTTTGCTGCATCAGGTTGAAATCTTCCTCGGTCAGACCTGCGCCGCGGACAACTTTTAATGCCTGATCCCGGTTTATCAGATCTGAAGGGTCGTGGGTGTCTGTATTTATAACAAGTTTTGCACCTGCTTCTGCGGCAAGTTTAGCCACATGCCCGTTAGTCAGGCTGTGCCCTTTGCGCGCTGAAATCTCGAGAAGGATCCCCTTCTCTTTTGCCATGAGCACCTCCTCCATTGTTATTAGACCAGGATGCGCAAGAATGTTTACACCGGCATCTATCGCTGCCCTGTTTGTGCCCGGAGCAACAGGTTCGGCAATTGTCTCTCCGTGGACAATTATAATCCTTGCGCCAAGGCTCCTCGCTCTCCTTGCACATTCTGCTATCATAGGCGGGGGAACGTGGGTAAGCTCAATTCCGGGAATGACTTTTATCGACATGAACCGGTTCAAGTCTATTGCCACACCTACAATCCTCGGGACAACAAAATCGATGTTTGAAGAGTCCCCGTGATCCGTTATGCCTACTGCCTTAAGCCCCGCGTGTTCGGCCCGCCTTGCAAGCTCGGAGGGAATAAGGACTCCGTCGCTGAACAATGAATGGGTATGAAGATCTATCACTTTGATTTTCCTTCTCTGTTAATTGATTTTTTCCTGCGCGGAATAACTTTTTACGAAGCCGTCAGACCTTGGATTTGCCGAAATCTTCCGGAGAAAGCTTTTCGAGATAATCGGCCCATATTTTTCCTTCCTCGCTCGTATCCGCAGCCTCCGGCTTCTGTTCGACTCCTTTTGATTTTTCAATAACCTTATCGTCCAGAAAAATAGGAGCATCGAAACGGAGGGCTATCGCTATCGCATCGCTGGGGCGGGAATCAATTTCAAAATTACCCTCATTTGAAATGAAGTGTATTTTTGCATAATAAGTGCTTCCTACCAGATCGCATATTTCTATCATGGAGACCTTGATATTCATAAGTTCAGCGAAATTTTTAAAAAGATCATGGGTCATCGGGCGTTCAAACCTTATTTTCTGAATCGCCGAAGCTATCGCTGTAGCTTCAAGCAATCCAATCCATATCGGAACAGTCTGATCTCCATCAACCGATTTTAATATTATAATAGGCGTATTTGACGCCGGATCCATGGCCAGACCTGCTATGCTTACCTTAAGCAGCATAACTTTCCTCCCCTGTCACCCTATCAGGCATCGTTTTTTAGAGACCTTTGCATAACGCCCCCTTTTGACCGATTTCAGCGTCAGGCTCAAATTTCAATCCTCGAAATACTTAAATGTATTCCTGCGGTCAAACTTTTCGCCTTCCTTGAACTTGGGCAAAATTGGACGTTCTTCAAAGGTCTCTTTAAATCAACCGGTTTGCCCAGGAGGGAATGCGAATATGCTTTTTCTATCTTAACCTCAATTCTTTTACCTATAAGAGCACTATCACCTGAAAGAAAATTATCATCAACAAAATTTACGACTTTATTTGTTGATGTCCGACCTGTCCAATAAACACCTGCAAATTCCTTTTGTCCGTCCTTAGTGCCCTGCTTTTTGCTGAATCCGTCAACGAGTATCCTTTCGGTTGACCCCACAAGAGCCCGGTTCTTCTTTACAGTATAATATTCCTGCAATTCCAGCAGCTCCTGAAGTCTCTCGCTTTTTTCATGATCAGGAATCTTATCTGAAAACCTTGAGGCCGGAGCCTTTTTCCGGTCAGAATACCCGAAGGTGAAAAGACTGTCAAACTCAACCTCTTTTACCAGATCAAGAGTAGCTTTGAAATCATTCTCCGTCTCTCCGGGAAAGCCGACAATGACATCTGATGTTATTGCGATATCAGGCGATTTTTTCCGGAGTCTGTCAATTTTTTCAAGATACAGCTCTTTTGTATATTTCCGGTTCATCCTCTTTAAAACACTGTTGGATCCCGACTGAACAGGAAGATGAATATGGCTGCAAAGTTTTTCAAGACCCGCAAAAGCAGAGATGAGATCTTCGGAAAGATCTTTCGGATGAGAGGTCGTAAAGCGGATTCTGAAAAGACCTTCGATTCCATTCACAAGGTTAAGAAGCTCCGGGAAAGAACAAAGCCCTTCTTTTATCCCGTAGCTGTTTACGTTCTGGCCCAGAAGCGTAACCTCCTGTACGCCAGACTTAACAAGCTCTCTGATCTCCTCTATGATACTCTCCGGTCTCCTGCTTATCTCAGGCCCCCTTACATGAGGTACCACGCAATAAGTGCAGTAATTATCACACCCTCGCATAATAGTTACAAATCTTGTAATATTACCGTTAACCACCGGGCTGATACCGGGTGAAAATTCCACGATCTCCTGAGTCATCTCAATATCCGCTATTCTGCATCTTTTTAGTAAGATATTCCGTACATGTTCAGGCAATCTGCCGAGTGCATGTGTCCCGAAAACAAGATCTACATGAGGAACCCGCTCAAGAATCAACCGGCCTTCCTGCTGAGCCACACAACCGCCCACACATATTATAAGACCCGGCTTTTTTCTTTTCAGGACAGTAAGGCGGCCTAAAAAACTGAAGGCTTTCTGCTCGGCTTTTTCCCTTATGGCGCATGTGTTTACAATAATCAGGTCGGCGGCCTCGATAGTCGGAGATATCTCATATCCAAGGGGCTTTAATCCCCTTACCATCTGCTCTGAATCATAAACATTCATCTGGCAGCCGATAGTATTAATATAGAGGTACTTTGTATTCATTATCTTATTTCAATCTCTCATTAGTGATGAGTTCGTAAAAAGACATATGCGAACGGATTTGAGATTTTTGGGAAAAAGATTTTTAAAGAACGGAGCGTTAAAAATCATCCGCCATATTTCTGGCGGATGATTTAGCGAAGTGATTTAAAAATCCCCAAAAAGCTCATTAAGTGAGCATATTTCGACTTTTTACGAACTCATCATTAGTATCCGGGATATATTCTTCAATCATCATGTTTTTCCCAAGATCCTGCAAAACCGTATCAACATCATTTTCACATCCCGGAGGAATACGGAACATAATAATTCCCTCAGGCCGGTCAACGGTAGTGATAACCGCAATCCCGTCGTACGCTTCAAATATAAATTTCAGAAAAGATATGTCCTTACGTTCAACCCGGTAATATCTCTTTGTAATTTCCAAATGCCTTCCTATATAATTTTATATCTCCCATTAATCCTTGTTGATACATCGGACATCGAAAGGAACAAAGGATTCAAAGGGTCATGGATTCCAGTAATAAATCTTCCCGCCTCCTGACTCCTGACTTCTGGCTCCTGACTTCTGGCTTCTGGCTTCTGTAAAGCTTAAGTATGGTATCACCATGTTAAACAGCTTTTCAATATAAAAACTGTTTCATATAAAAACTGTTTCATGTCACCCGATACGATGTAAAATCAGGATTACAAAGAAATGTTGTCACTATTATTAGAAATAGAGTATATGAAGTCTCAATGAAAAGAAAATGGTGCATTCTCCATCCTGATAAAAAGATTGTCGAAAATATCTCCCAAGCCGTACATTGCAGCCCTCTTATTGCATCAATACTGGTAAATCGCGGAATTTTTTCTCCAAAGGACGCCCATGATTTCCTGAATATTTCACTCGACAACATACGCCATCCCTTTTCCATAAAAGACATGGATATAGCGGTCAGCCGGATATATAAAGCAATTAAATACCATGAAAAGATACTCGTATTCGGGGATTACGATGCGGACGGGGTGACCTCGACTGCGCTTCTTATGGAATTTTTCAGG
>JAHJRK010000388.1 GCA_018830925.1 Pseudomonadota bacterium | reverse complement strand
GGGACATTGACGAGCTTGTGGTGCTCAACGACGAGGCGCACCATATTCACGACCCACGCATGGCCTGGTTCAAATCCATCGAGGACATCCACAACCGGCTGAAACAAAAAGGGTCCGCGCTCTCTCTGCAAGTGGATGTGACCGCCACGCCCAAGCATAACAACGGCGCTATTTTCGTGCAGACCATCGCCGATTACCCACTGGTGGAGGCCATCAAACAAAATGTGGTCAAGCATCCTGTCCTGCCAGATGCCCCCAGCCGCGCCAAACTGGTGGAGCGCCAGAGCGCCAGGTACACCGAGAAATACACCGACTATATCAATCTGGGCGTGGTCGAATGGCGCAATGCCTATACCGAACATCAAAAGATGGGCAAGAAAGCCATCCTGTTCGTGATGACCGACGACACGCGCAACTGCGATGATGTGGCCGCGTATCTGCAAGCCACCTATCCAGAATTTGCTGAAAAAGACGCCGTGCTGGTCATTCACACCAAGAGCAATGGCGAGATTTCTGAATCCACGTCCGGCAAGAGCAAAGTAGAGTTGGATAAACTGCGCGAGCAGGCCAACGCGATTGACAGCCTGGACAGCCCCTCCAAAGCCATCATCTCGGTGATGGTGCTCAAAGAGGGCTGGGACGTGCGCAACGTCACCACCATTGTCGGCCTGCGCGCCTATTCCGCCCAGAGTAACATCTTGCCGGAACAAACCCTGGGACGCGGTTTGCGCAAGATGTACCCCGGCGGCCTGGAAGAATATGTCAGCGTGGTCGGCACGAATGCCTTTATGGATTTTGTGGAATCCATCCAGGCGGAAGGCGTGGTGCTGGAGCGCAAGCCGATGGGCGAAGGCACACAAGCTAAAACGCCGCTGGTGGTGGAGGTTGATAAGGAGAACGAGAAGAAAGACATCGACGCACTGGATATTGAAATCCCGGTGCTGACCCCCCGCGTCTACCGGGAATACAAGAACCTGGGAGCGCTGGATGTGGGCGCGCAGGGGCATCAACGCGTCGCCTATCTACAGTTTAGCGAAGCGCAACAGCGAGAGATTGTCTTCAAGGACATCACCACCGGCGAGGTGACGCATACCACCATCCTCGACACGGCGGGCATTGCAGATTATCGCAGCGTGATCGGCTACTTCGCGCAGACCATGATGAAGGACTTGCGGCTGGTCAGCGGCTACGACGTGCTGTATGGCAAGGTCAAGGCGTTTATTCAGGACCAGTTATTTGACCGGCCGGTTGATCTGGAAAGTCCCAACACCCTGCGCAACCTGTCAGAACTGGCGGCTACCAAGGCTTTGCTCGAGACCTTCAAGAAGGCGATCAACGCCCTCACCGTGCAGGACAAAGGCGACGCCAAAATCCGCGACACCATCAAGCTGCGACAGACGCGCCCCTTTGTGGCCAAGGATCAGGGCTACCTCATCCCGAAAAAGAGTGTCTTTAACCGTATCATCGGAGACAGCCGGTTTGAGCTGCTGTTCGCCCGTTTCCTGGAAGACTGCGACGATGTGGTTTCCTACGCCAAAAACTATCTGGCGGTGCATTTCAAGTTGGACTACGTGAACGCGCACGGCGACATCTCCAACTACTACCCGGACTTTCTGGTCAAGCTGTCAAACAAGAGGGTTGTCATTGTCGAGACCAAGGGGCAGGAAGACCTGGACGTGCCGCTGAAGCTGGAACGGTTGCGGCAATGGTGCGAAGACATCAACCGGGTGCAGACAGACGTGGAGTACGACTTCGTTTACGTGGATGAAGAAGGTTTCGAAAAATACAAGCCAACTTCATTCAAGCATTTGATGGATGGTTTCCGGGAATACAAAGGAAAAATATAACATCTATATGGGTGTGCCGATTAAAACCGGCGGGAAGTAATGAATGATAGTTTCATACGGTGAAGGCTTATCGAGCCACATCGGCCACGAGTTATGCGTTTATAATCGTAGGGTTATGAGCGAAGCGTTGACAGGGGAAAGTGCGGGCCGGGTATTGAGCCGCGAAAGGATGTAATGCTTTGAGCTCCCGTTTCCAGCCGCACGTGATGCTCGGCTTTGGGCGGCTTATGTTACACTAAGGATAATATCATGCATAACGAACAAATTGAATTGTGGCGACATCAGCATACATTCAATATAGAAAAAAAGGCGATAGAGAAACGAACCCTTATCGTGGTTTTCATCACCTTTGTCACGATGATTGTCGAAATAGTGTTCGGCTGGCTATCCAATTCGATGGCCCTGTTTGCCGATGGCTGGCATATGGGCACTCATGCCTTTGCCCTGGGCATCTCGCTGCTGGCATATATTTTTGCCCGAAAATATTCGAAAGATCACCGCTTTACTTTTGGGACATGGAAGATAGAAATTCTTGGAGCGTATACGAGTGCCGTTGTGCTGGGAATGGTAGGATTGATTATGGTTTTGACTTCCCTGGAACGGATTATAAACCCGCTTGTCATACTATATAATCAAGCACTCATTGTGGCCATTCTGGGGCTGGTCATCAATTTGATTTGTGCCGGCATACTCGATTTTAAAACGGATTCTCATGAACATGACCACACTCATGGCGAACATAAGCATGCCCACTCGCATCCCAGGCATGATGATTTAAATCTGAAATCAGCTTATTTGCATGTTCTGGCGGATGCGCTAACTTCAATTTTGGCCATTGCAGCCTTACTGGGGGCCAAATATTTTAAGTGGAATTGGCTGGACCCCTTTATGGGGATTGTCGGGGCTGCTTTAATCATTCGCTGGTCGATTTCTTTATTGAAAGAAACCACCGGTATTTTGCTGGAACTTGCCCACGAAAAGGATGCCAGGCTGATGGCTGCAATAAAGAGGCAAATCGAATCGGATGGGGAGACCAAAATATGCGATTTGCATTTGTGGAAGGTCGCGCAGAATCAATATGCCTGTATTGTGTCATTAGTCACGGGAAATCCAAGTGCCGTTGAAGAGTATAAGAGCAGATTGGATGGAATTCTGGAATTGGTGCATGTAACCATTGAAATGAATGCCTGCCAATGAATAAAATCGCCTGGGGAGGCATGAGGTCTATTTGCTATAAAAGTACTTATTGCAAAATATAAACAAAACGTATTGATTAAATGAAAGATATAGAAGGAATAAAATACTACTCGCCGACAGAAGAAAATATTAACATCATTTCTCATGCTATCGGTTTGATTTTAAGCATTGTTGCTTCGGTACTTTTAATTACGCACGCAAATCTGCATGGAACCATCCGGCATGTTGTAAGTTTTAGCATTTTCGGAGCAAGTTTAATTATTTTATATGCGGCTTCTACTTTTTACCACAGCACTATAAAGCCGGAGTTAAGAAACAGATTGAGAATCATTGACCACGCTTCTATTTATGTTCTCATTGCCGGAAGCTACACTCCTTTTACGCTTGTTACACTTAATGGCCCTATAGGCTGGGTGTTTTTCGGTACTTCCTGGGGATTGGCTTTAACCGGAATAATTTTGAAACTATTTTTTACAGGAAAATATAAATTAATTTCGACACTCATGTATGTATTCATGGGGTGGATAATCATTTTCGCCATAAAGCCATTAATTGATAATTTATCTTTGAAAGGTTTGCTTTGGCTTTTTGCAGGTGGAATGGCTTACACAATTGGTGCAATTTTATACAGCATTAAAAAAATAAGATTCAATCACGCCATCTTCCATGTGTTTGTTTTGATTGGCAGTATTAGTCATTTTGTGTCGGTCTTCTTTTATGTGTTACCAGGTGAAAAAATCAGCATCTGATTGTGGAGGAAATAATTATTTTGTTAAGTTCCGTTAATGGTAATTTATGAAAATCGCCTGGATACTTACATACTCAATAGGTTTGATTTGGTCGGCGATAAACCCTGCTGACTATTTCACCTGGTTTTTAGAAGTGCTTCCGGCATTGATTGGTTTTGCTGTGCTCGCTGTTACCTATAAAAAATTCAAACTTACAAATCTCGCGTACACTTTAATACTGATTCACTGCATTATCTTGATGGTTGGCGGACATTATACGTATGCCAAAGTTCCGCTTTTCGACTGGATTAGAGACTATTTAGAACTTAATCGAAACAACTATGATAAGGTCGGGCATTTGGCACAAGGCTTTATCCCTGCAATCATTGCCAGAGAAATATTTATCAGAAAATTGGTTATCAGCAGAACCAGGTGGTTGAACTTTCTGGTTGTAAGTTTTTGCCTTGCCTTGAGTGCATTTTATGAGCTTATCGAATGGTGGGTTGCCATATCAACCGGCGAATCCTCAGAAGCCTTTTTAGGCACACAGGGCTATGTGTGGGACACGCAATCGGACATGGCCTTTGCCTTGTTGGGTGCCGTGCTTTCGTTGAGTTTGCTTTCTAAAATGCACGACAGCCAATTACAAAAAATAGAACTTAACAAGGCGCCGGAGATGGGTCGGTCGTCAGGTTGATAATTTATGGATACCTTGCTGTTCAGACATGCAACAGATGTGGACGCGGAAAAAGTAGCGGCATTGCACACAGAGAGCTGGCGCGATGCTTATCGCACCATTATGCCCGACTGGTATTTGGACGGCCCAATTGCAAAAGAACGTGTGAATCTTTGGCAATCGCGATTTTCAACCTCAGATCCCGACAGGCAACATATACTCCTTGCCGAATCCGGCGGAAAACTTGTTGGTTTTATATGCGTTTTGTTAGATGAAGAACCGCAATGTGGAGCTTACATAGACAATCTGCATGTTTTGCCTGGGTTGAGAGGGAATGGGATAGGTCGGCGACTTTTTGCAGGGGCCGCTCAGTGGGTAATGTCAACAGAACCTATGTGGCCGATTCATCTTTGGGTATTTGAGGCCAACATTGGCGCAAGGCGTTTTTACGATGCTTCGGGAGGAGAAATTATTGAATATAAATCAAAAGAAGTACTGAAAGGAATTGAAATACCGTCAGTTCTTTATATTTGGAAGGATTTAAGACAACTGCTCTTCAATCTAACACGACGCTCCGGCGGAAGCTTGTAAGCTCGCGCCGCTGAACTTGGTTGTTAAACAACGTCAGGAGAATATAGGCGAATGATAGTTACGAAACCCAAACGTGTCACGCGTACCTTTACACAACAGCTTGTGGCTGAGCCGACGAAAGTATTCCCTTTGCTGTGCCCCGTGCGCGAGGCGGATTGGATCGACGGCTGGGACCCAATCGTTGTTTTCAGCGAATCCGGAGCAGCCGAGCTTGATTGTGTTTTTCTCACCAAGGCGAGCCCGGGCAATGCAATCTGGTACATCACCAGATATGAACCGGGCAAGGGTTTTTTGGAGATGATCAAAATCACCCCAACCGTCACCGCGTGCAAATTGACCATTCAACTGCGCCCGGTCGAGGGTGGATCAGAAGCTAAGATTACCTACGCTCACACGAGTCTTGGCCCGGAAGGAGATACTTTCGTGGAGTCATTTACGGAGGAGCATTACCGACAATTGATGCGAGATTGGGAGGCCCGGGTCAATCATTACCTTTCCCTCGGGAGTATTCTCCGCACATAACGTATCTGATCCAAAGCTTCTGGAGACTGACAGGCATTTATAGATGAAATAATCGGATCTTTATAAAATCTAAGAATAGTGATAAGCAAAAAATGATGTTCGGCGGCAATAAATGGAGGTAATTAATTATGTTTATCGACACGGATGAAACCAGGAAATTGAGACAAAAATATAATCTGCAGATGCAAAAGAGCGGAATCAAAACATTTCAAGATATGGATAGAATTGAGATGGATGCTCTCGAGAGCGGTGAGCTTTCACAAAAATACAAAGAATTGATTGCGTTAGGGATTAGTATAGCAAGAGGCTGCTATGGCTGAATTGAGTATCATGTCAGCAGTGCTGCTGGCTTAGGTGTAAGTCGTCAGGAGATTCTTGAGGCTACTGCTGTTGCAGTAGCTTTATGTGGTTCCGTCGCTGATTGGCCTGCGAGATACGTATTCAAAACATTGGAAGAGATAGAAAACGACGAGAAAGAAATGAAATGACAGTTTAGATATTATGATGAATTGCCGGATAAAAGCTTTAAGCTGAGAGCAAAAAGCCGTGCTCGCTGAAACTTGGCGCAAGAATTCAAACAAGGTATCTATTCAAGAGGTATGAATTTGACCAAAGATACAGCTAAGAGTGATTCAATAGCAATCAATGAGGTGCAACTTATTTTAGCAGAAAAGCGCACATCTTTAGCCGTGATGCGGACAGGTATAGCTGTATTAGCTTTGCCTCTGTCTGTTATGAGTGTGCTGATAGCTACTTCAAAATTTTATGATGTCCTCAATGTTTTACATTTTCTCGTTCCTTTGGGGGCACTCAATCTTGCTTTAATTATTTTTGGTGCTTACCTGATTATTCGCGCGATAATTCGAATGCGACATTATGATCGCCTCATTCACGAAATCAAGCTAAAGCACAGTATAATTGGAGAATTCATTGATTGAACCGAAACAGCGAGCGTATTCCTCGCTGCTTGCAGCGGGAAACGTCAATGATCAAGCTCTCTGATCTGAAGAGCGTAACTTCCAGCAGATATCGCTGAACTACTGGAACCTCCTGCGCCTGACGTCTGCATCATCCCAGTTTGTTCCTGAAGCGTATTACCGCGGCAAGGAACAGGCAAGTACTGAATGTAACCATTGCGAGAGTTTCGGGTATAAGGTCTTTTATTGAGGTTCCCTTAAGGTATATCTCCCGCAGTATCACTATATAGTACCGCAGGGGATTAAGGCGCGTTATATGCTGTATCACAGGGGGCATGTTGGCGATGGGGATAAAAAAACCCGAAAGAAGTATTGCAAATATCATGAAAAACCATGCTACAAAAAGAGCCTGCTGCTGGGTATCCGATATCGTTGAAATGAAAATACCGAGACCAAGTGTGGAAATAATAAAAATTGAAGATTCAAAAAGCAGCAGCAGCAGGCTGCCTTTTACTCCTATCCCGAAAATAAGGTAGACAAATCCCATTGAAATCATTATCTCCAGAATTCCTAAGATACTGAAAGGTATTATCTTGCCGATAACAAGCTGATATGACCTTATCGGAGTCACCATGAGCTGTTCCAGCGTCCCTATCTCCTTTTCACGAACGATGCCCATGCTCGTGAGAAAAAGGGTTATTATGAGGAGAATAAGAGCGATGATTCCGGGCACTATGTAAAGTTTGCTTTCAAGATTCGGATTGAACCAGAACCTCGGTTCCGTCTCAACCCTGTGTATGTTTTTAACCTGAAGGCTTAAGTCAGGCGAAGATTCCATGAGCCTTTCCTGGTATTGTTGCACTATATCCGAAACATATCCGAGCGATACTCCAGCGGAATTTCCGTCCACCCCGTCAACTAGAAGCTGAATGTCAGGTCTTTTTTTAAGAACAATGTCACGCTGGAAATGTCTGGGGATTATTATGGCGATGTTTGCCTTCCCTGAATCAAGGTAGGATGAAAGTCTGGTGTAATCCTCTTCATACCCTGTGATTTTGAAATATTTCGAATGAACAAACCGGCTGATAAATTCCCTGCTGTACGGGGTTTTATCCTGATCCTGGAAAATAATCTTTATGTTTTTAACATCGGTCGTTATGGCATTTCCTAAAATAAATATTTGAATGAGGGGAACTATAAACAGGATTCTGACCATAGAGAAGTCCCGGAAGATCTGCCTGAACTCTTTTTGTACAAGATAAAATATCTGACGCATCCTTGTTACTCCAGGGTCACTTTAAAACGTATAATTGCTATTGAGAGCATTAACATCCCTATTCCCGATAAGGCGGCTGCATGCTGCCATAGTTCCGCAAGTCCGATTCCTTTAAGCATTATACCGCGGATAATAATAAGAAAATAGGTGGCAGGCACCGCTTTTGATATGTATTGAAGCGGCAGAGGCATGCTTGCTACCGGGAAAATAAAGCCGCTCAGCATTATAGTGGGAAGAACGGTTGCCATGAGTGTTGCTAACATCGCTATCTGCTGCGTTTTTGCGACCGCCGAAATCATCAGCCCGAAACTCAAAGCGACAAATATGTAAATAAGCGACAGTACGGCGATCAGTGTCAGGCTTCCGTTGATGGGCACTTTGAACAAGAGACGGGCAAATATAATAATGATTATTCCATTGAAAAAACCGAGAGTGATGTATGGAATTACTTTTCCTACGACGATTTCTATCGGGTTAACCGGGGAAACAAGGATCTGTTCGAGGGTTCCCGTTTCCTTCTCGCGGGTTATGGTAATAGATGTCAGAAGAGCGCATATAAGAAGAAGTATGAGCGCGACAAGGCCGGGCACGAAAAAATTTGCACTCTTCATATCGGGGTTGTAAAGGATCCTGGGTTCAAGGCCGAGTATCCCGGGAGACCGGTTGTTCAGTTTTTCGTTAAACAATTGCGTGACCCGGTTGCTGTAGTTGTTTATGAATGTCCCGACGTTCGAATCGGCCGCATCAACAATAAGCTGAACTTTTGTAATGCGGTTTGAAACGAGACTTTCTGAAAAATCTTCGGGGATGACAAGCACCATCTGAATATAACGTTTTTTAAACAATGATTCTATCTCATTGCGCTTTATATCCGTATATTTGAGGACAAAGAAACGGCTTTCGGTAAAACCCCGTATGAGTTCCCTGCTTTCCGGAGTTCTGGCATCATCAATCACGGCAAAGGTCAGATTTTTCATGTCGAGAGTGATGGCATAACCGTAAAGAATTATCATGAGAACCGGCATCAGGATAATAATAAGAAGAGATCTCCAGTCCCGGAAAATATGGGTATATTCTTTAATGATTATGCTTGTTATTCTTCTGAGCTTCATCTGAATTCCAAATCAATTATGATGATCTCGTAAAAAGTCATATGCGAACGGATTTGAGATTTTTGGGAAAAAGATTTTCAAATTGCTGAGCGTTAAAAATCACAAGCTGTTTGAGGGCGTTAGCCCGAGTTCTTGCGATTTAGCGAAGTGATTTAAAAATCCCCAAAAAGCTCATTAAGAGAGCATATTTGGACTTTTTACGAAACCATCAATTTTGACCAATAATGTGTATAAAAATATCCTGCATGGTGGTTTTGTTGTATTTTTGCTTAAGACCTGTCGGAGTTCCGAGTTCGATTATTTTTCCTTTATGCATGATCGATATCCTGTTGCAGTATTCGGCTTCATCCATGTAATGCGTC
>JAHJRK010000387.1 GCA_018830925.1 Pseudomonadota bacterium | reverse complement strand
TTCTTAAAAAATCCCGGGGATTACCGGCAGCCTGCTGTGAAGAATCTTTAATATAGTTCCGTTCCCAACTTACGTGGTTTGACGCATGTATGAAGATGATGGAATCGTAAAGCCTGTTAAAGGAAGGAATCCTCCCGATCCCAAATCGATTGCGCTTATGGTCAGCAGCAGGACGGATTTCGATTGCCTTTGCAATCTTATAGATATCAAGGATGATCAGTCCCGGGTATTGCATTACAGCAAATTCTGTTCTCCGAAGAATTCCGGGTATAATTTCTCCATAACAGGCCCTTTTGCAGGAGCTCCTTATGCAGTGATGCTTCTTGAGGCTCTTGCTGTCTGGGGTGCAAGCAAGATAATATTTTACGGCTGGTGCGGGGCGGTTTCCAATTCGGTCAAGATCGGCGATATTATTGTTGCTACATCCGCTTTTGTCGACGAGGGCACTTCAAAGCATTACGGATATGATGAGGTTTCCGGTAATGGTGTCGCGCTTCCGTCATTTGATTTAACTGAAACAATAAAGAGTCTTTTAAGACAAAGCGGCATTCATTTTCATGAAGGTCCTGTCTGGTCCACAGATGCCATTTACAGAGAGACACCGGAAAAAGTCGCCTATTACAAAGAAAAAAATGTACTGGGAGTTGAGATGGAGATTTCTGCAATATATTCGGCTGCTAAATTCAGAAATGTTGAAGTTGCCGGGATTCTTGTCGTTTCCGATGAAATATCAACATTGAAATGGAAGCCCGGTTTCCGGGATGACCGTTTCCGGAAGAGCAGGGCTGCAGTATGCGAGGCATTGATAAAAATATGTCAGAGTTTATAGATCCAAATATTGTTAAAAAAATTGAAAGTTTGAGGAAGGAACTCCACAAACATAATTATCGCTATTATGCTATGGATGATCCTGAAATATCGGATTCCGAGTATGACAGGATGATGCAGGAGCTGATTGAACTTGAAACGGAGTACCCCGAACTTTTAAGTCCCGATTCGCCATCCCTGAGAGTAGGCGCTTCTCCTTTGAAAAAATTTGAGACTGTCAGACATTCGGTTAAAATGCTCAGTCTTGATAATGCCTTTTCCAACTCTGATGTTCTCGATTTCGACAGGCGTGTCAGAAAAGAGCTTGGGACGGATGAACAGATTCTTTATACTGCCGAACCCAAGATGGACGGAGTTGCCGTGGAGCTTGTCTATGAAGACGGAACGCTTGTAATAGCATCAACGAGAGGTGACGGTGAAACAGGCGAAGAGATAACCGCAAATGTAAAAACAATACGCACGGTTCCAATCCTTCTTCAGCCGCGTAAAGAAAAGAGTGTAATCCCGGTCAGCCTTGAGGTCAGGGGAGAGGTCGTTATCAGCAGAGAAGGATTCAGGCGTCTTAACGAAGATATGCTCAGCCGTGGTTTGCCATTATTTGCAAATCCCAGAAACGCAGCAGCAGGCTCTTTAAGGCAACTTGATTCAAAAATGACGGCAAGACGCCCTCTTGAAATTTTCTTCTATGGGACCGGAGAGGCGGACGGGATAAATATTGAATCGCACTGGGACAGACTTTGCGCATTAAAGGAGCTTGGTTTCAGGATAAACCCTCATATCAGGCCGAAAATTAAAATCGATGATGTACTTGAATATTACAGGGAACTTGAAAAGAAGCGTTACGAGCTTCCCTATGATATTGACGGAATGGTGATTAAAACCGACAGTATCCGCCTCCAGCTCCGACTCGGCTCAACCGCGAGAAGTCCCAGGTGGGCCATAGCTTGTAAATTCAAGGCGATACAGGAAACGACAAGGATACTGGATATTTCCGTGCAGGTGGGGCGCACCGGAACTCTTACGCCTGTTGCACATCTTGAAACCGTCAATATCGGAGGTGTAAACGTAAACCGTGCGACACTGCATAATGAAGACGAGGTAAAGAGAAAGGATGTAAGGATCGGAGATACGGTTATTGTTCAGCGTGCGGGGGATGTTATACCCGAAATTGTAAAAGTTATTAATACGGCAAGAAACGGAAATGAAAAAGTTTTCAATATGCCTGAGAATTGCCCTTCATGCGGTTCTCGAGTGGTTCGTGATGAAAAAGAGGCATCCGTCAGATGCAGTAATGAGTTTTGCTCCGCAAAAATAAAGGCGCAGATAGAGCATTTTGCCTCAAAAAGGGCCTTTGATATTGAAGGATTAGGAGACAAGCTGACCGGACAGCTTGTCGATAAAGGCCTCCTGTATTCATATGCGGATATTTTTTATCTCGATAAAACAGAAATTGAAAGCCTCGGACGTATGGGCGCAAAATCTGCGGAAAATCTTGCAGAAGCAATTGAAAAGAGCAAAAATATACCTTTTGCGCGTTTCCTGTATGCTCTCGGAATACGCCATGTGGGAGAGCATATCGCAGAAATACTTTCTTTGAAATACAGTAGTCTTGAAAGTCTTTTTGGTGCGACATATGATGAACTGAAAGAAATCAAAGGAATAGGTCCTGTTGCGGCTAAGAGCCTAATTGATTTTTTAAACCGGGAGGAGAACCTTAAAAAAATTGACCGGATCTTAAGAAGCGGAGTTAAGCTTCTTTTCAAAGAAGAGATTAAAAAGGTGACACTGGGTGGAAAAGTTTTTGTTTTAACCGGTGTTCTTGAAACCATGACAAGAAACGAAGCTGTAAACAAGATTAAAATGTTGGGCGGAAAGGTAAGCGAATCTGTGAGCAAAAAAACCGATTACGTTGCGGCAGGCAAATCGCCAGGGTCGAAGATGGAAAAGGCAAGGGCTCTCGGCGTTGAAATAATTGATGAGGATACTCTTAAGGCGATGTTGGGAAGTTGAGAGAGCTTTGCATAACTTTTTCCCCAAACATGCCCAGCCTTTAACGGGGTGTTATGCAAGGGGTTTCGTTGATTCGGCTGAAACGGACAGCCCGGCAGGCATACGGAGGATAATAATATGACGGAAAAAGCCAGATCTCATGTTGTTGTTTCGGGCAAGGTTCAGGGTGTTTGCTTCAGGATGGAAACAAAACGGGTTGCGGAGAGTTATAATGTTTCAGGCTGGGTGAGGAATAACAGGAATGGTACGGTGGAGGCGGTATTTGAAGGAGAAAAAGACGATGTCGCTTCCGTT
>JAHJRK010000048.1 GCA_018830925.1 Pseudomonadota bacterium | reverse complement strand
TTAAAGGATACTCCGCAATCTTCTTCAATTTCCGTCTGCAGTTGTCTGGCAAAATCTTCATAAGCCTCATTCGCGATAACGGTCAGGCGGTTAATAGTGGTATCCTGTATTCGGAGCCCATCCTGATTTACCGAAAGCCTCAGCCCCCTGCCTATTTCCTGCCGTTTTTTCAGCGCCGAATGAGTCTCATTCAAGGTGCAAATTTGAAAAACATTGGGGTTGTCCCAGCCTTCCCGCAAGGCGGAATGACTGAAAATAAAACGTAATGGCTCATTGACATCAAGAAGTCGTTCTTTATTTTTCATAATCAGTTTAAAAGTATCGTCATCCGCCAGGGTAGTGCCTTTCGTATCAGCCCATTTACCCTTCTTATCCTGGGAAAAATATCCGTTATGAACTTCATCCGCTGCAAAAGGAATTAAGCCTTTGTAAGAAGATTTGCCGGAAATTTCCCGGTACATTTCCTCAAACCAGAGCGCAAATTTGCCTTTAGCCGGATTCCCGTCCGGGCCATAAGCGCGATAATTTGCCACTCTGTCGATAAAGAAAAGCGAAAGCACCTTTATTCCTTTATAATTAAACTTTTTTTCCTTTAAGAAATGTTCTTCTACGGTCTTTTTTATCTGGACTTTCATAACCTCATCCGAAAGGCCGCCAAATGTATTACCGACAAAGACAGTAACGCCGTTTGAAAGCTCAATAAAATTATCTGCCACATCGATTCCGTTTATGATGTAACCGTTTTTGTATATGTCACGCTTGTTGGCTAAATCATACAGATCATCGCCGACTTTTGCTGTAACGGTTTTCCGCCTGACGCCGTCGCTTGTGTTGACATCAATCTTTATTTTTGCGGAAGTTCTGGTTTTTGCGGCGGTTACTTTTTCAACGCAGATAAACGCTTCGTTAAAATCGTTCTCTGTAACGATTGAATCCACCTCTATTTGTTTTACCAGGCCCAGGTCGTAAGCTTTGACAGGGTCAAGGCTGTAAACCATATTATAGCGTTTGATATGAGTAGCGGAATAGCGCAAGGTACAAAGCGGGTGCAGATTATCAATGGCATTTTTTCTCAGCTCCGTTTCCATATTCTGCGGTTCATCCACAATTACAACAGGAGATGTTGCCTGTATAAACTCAATCGGCCTTTTACCGGTCAATTTGTCATTGGGTTTGTTTATTATGTTTTCATCCTTGGCAAAGGAATCGATATTAATGACAAGAATCTGGATGTTGTTGTTGATCGCGAAGTTTCTTAAATTTGAAACCCGCCTGGAGTCGTACACTGCAAAATTAACCGGGGTTTTGTCGTAAAGGTTCTGGAAATGTTCAAAAGTGATTTCGAGATTTTTTAACACGCCCTCGCGAATGGCGACGGAAGGAACAACTAAGACAAATTTTTTAAACCTGTATTTTTTATTCAGTTCATAGATTGTGCGAAGATAGACATAGGTTTTGCCGGTGCCTGTTTCCATCTCAACGGAAAAATTCATGCCATCCAGATTATCGGAAACGGCAAGTTCGTTTTTCTCTTGAGTCGATTTTACATTTTCAAGAATCTGTTCATCGCCCAGCGTCAATCGATTTCCAATACCGCCCTCATTAAACAGATAACTTTCCTGAGCGATTGAAAAATCAAAATCACCATGATTTAACGGCTGCCCTTCGAAGATCCCGACAACTGAATTTATTGCGTCAAGCTGGAACTGCTGGTTCGGGTCGAAATGGAGCTTCACTGAATTTTTTCCTCAACTTGTACAGGGATGCTTATTCTGGCCTTAATTTCTTCGTAAATCGGCAAGTCAATATGCTCACCTGTTTCTAATGTTACGGCAAGCCCATAAGGTACTTCTTCATCAAGACTTCCCGCATCTTCTCTACAAACTACTGATATTGCTAAAAAATCACCATCTTGATAAGAAACAACTTTGTTTCCCTCTAGAATTTCGTGCTGCACAGTTCCATTTTTGACTTGTTGCCAATCAGCGTTTATTCTTCTATCAACGCCTATATCATCCTTTGGAGGTTCAATGGATAGATTCGCTTTTCTATATTTTCTGTTTGCAGGATTAATAGGGCTAAACCAAGCCAGAGTAATCGTTAATCGTCTCATTTCATTTATGCCGCTTAAGCACGGAGGTAAAGGGAACCGAAAATTATGTTTATCATCTTTTTTTATTTTTCCAAAGCCGATAGCCGTTGCTCTTTGCGAGGTACACTCAAGTACACGGTGAATGTTCGGTATACCAAAACCCAGATAGCGCGCGATAGTCTCCCTAAATTTTTTGGAATTATCTTTTGTTTTCAATATGCCTTCTAAAATAGAACGGCCATCAGTCCAGGACGCACCATGAACCAGCAACGTTTTTAAAATAACAGCAATATTGCTTTCTTCAATCAAAAGATCGTTTTCCGACATTAATGAGTTTAACATCTCATAAATTTGAGCTGCTGATCTTGTCGCAAGGGCTGCTGAATTACTTGTTCCCCTGGTGTAAACACATCGGTTGATTTCGCCGCCCGTTGCGGGTGACGCGGCTACACATTGTCCTGGTGGCAATCCTGAACTAGACACACTGTACAGGCCGTTATCTTTTGCATCGTATAACTGCCTTCCGCCAAATATGTACAACTCCGGCTTTATGGAATTTTTATAACCTAATCCATGAGCAGAAATTGGCGAAGGCAGATACTGGCTTGGTAAAATGTCAAATCTGTTACCGATATTATCTGCTGTTGCTCTATCCGCATGAATAGAGCCTAACGTTATTGAGTTTATGGAATCAGAAGGAGATAATACTTTCCTGTTACGAATACCTTCGTCGATTTTTAACATTGTAAGACTCAATAGTTCATCATTCGGGAGTACCCTTAATTCAGTAATGCTTTTTTGTAGATCAATGTCGGTATTGATATTTCCTGCACTGACGCAAAAAAGGACTTGATATTTATAGGAAAGCCAGTCTAATAATTTTGCACAAGAACTTAATTGATTGAAGAACATTTTGGCTGAATCAGCTATTGAAATGTTGATTACCTTTATTGTAGGCGCGACCGGGCCTTCATTATCGCCACTCTTAAACATTCTGCGAACTGAACGTTCAATCAGATCTTCCATGAAATATTCTTTTGGAATAATTTCACAAGGAGGATTGTTGATAAAATCATCGGGATCAGGTTTCATTATCGGTCTGAAATAAACCGGACGAGGGAGCGGTTCTTCCTTTGCATCCAGTTCCCCACGACATACGAGCGAAGCCATTGCCGTACCATGTTGTCTGGCATTTGCTGAATAACTTCTCTCGAACTCATCAGGATCATCCAGAATTAATCGGCCTTCGAGAAGATTGTGATGGATAAAAGGAACTCCATCAAGTATGGCCACAATTGGATCTCCGGTAGTATCCCCTGATTTAAAATCTCTTTTAATACCATCTTGAGGTACATTTATTCTGCATTGCCCAACAGGCCGAAAGAACATTACATCGTTACAGGTAAACACTTTGGTATATTCAGATTTAAGGACCCTCTCAATTTTTCCCGGTGGTAATTCCGCTTTTATGGCGTGAAATCGTATCTCTTTTATTGTGCAGGTCGTTATGATGCCTCCACTTTCGTTTGAGATGAGTTTGCGAACTTTATTTTCAATTTGTTTTCTTTGGTCATCATTATTTCTGTACCACAGCTCAATCTCAAAGATAATTTTTGAAGAAGTTCCTTTTTTAAGTTTTAATTCATCTTTCCAGTATTCAATGACTCCGGTATCTCTTAATCGATCCGGTGTATCCCATCTTCTCATTGTCTTTATTTGTCTAAATATTTCAGCCCATTTACCATATGGATTCGGTAATTTTTTATCGCCGGAATCCCACTGGTTCCACAAACTTAGTAACTTATCTATGGCCTGTCTGTTGCTCATGCTGAGGAAAAGCCTACCGCTTAATGGCTGTGTGAGACTTGCAATAGATTCATCTCTTATAATCTTTATTATTGCTTCGCTGTGTTCAGAAAATTCGGCAGGTAGAAATTGCTCAAACTCATCAATATTTTTATCTGTTAAATAACCGTCGTCTCTGACAATTTCAATAAAAGCATGTTCAAGCAGCAGATTCCATATTTGGGATGATTGTTTTTGGTTAATTTCTTCTATCTTCTTACTGAAAAGCGTCTTTCCTATTTTACAGCGCTGGTTAAAAAAATCATCATCCGGCTCAATGGCTTCTTCATCAATTTCTGCCAGCCATTCAAGGCCGGTAATGGCACGCACCGCTCTTTGAAAGTCATCAATCTGGCCAATGGTCTCTATTACCAATACATATTCTGGTTCAAGTCCATTTGCTGAATCGACAATGAAAGACTGTAGCATGGATTCAAATTGTGGCGTAAGCCGGTCTTTTTGTTTTGAAAAATCAGGAAAATGATATGACGGAGCACCAAATCCCTGTTTTTTCTTTACTCTATCAGCGGTAGAAGGTGCTGGGAATATTAAAAGAGGTTTTTCTGGCATATTATTTTTCCTCTTTTCGGCTATTAATTATAAATCTCTGTTGCCACTGTTTTAGTTTTTCAATAACTATAGGTTTTGTGTTTGCCTGCTGATGATCCAGAATTGCTTTTCTTAAAACATCTGTGCAAAAAGTTTCTATTTCTGAATAGCTTTGACCCGTCAATATTTCAGTGAGTTGTTTCATATTATGATCAATACTGATCCCTGTTTTCTTTATAAACATTCTTATAAACCGTTCAATCTGAGATTTGTCCGGGCCTTCCAAATTTAACCTCAGTTGAAATCTGCGCCATACGGCTCGGTCAAGAAGCTCAGGGTGATTACTTGCCGTAATAACAACCACATAGCTTGGAAGTCTATCCATCTGAAGAAGTAAAGAACTAACAACGCGTTTTATCTCGCCTGTTTCTTTTGTATCGCCTCTTTCTTTTGCAATGGTGTCAAACTCATCGAAAAAAAGTACACAAGTTCTTGTTTTTATATAATCGAACATATTGTTAAGGCGTGTTGCTGTTTCCCCTAAATAACTGCCGATTAAATTTTCATACCGGATAACAAAGAGGGGATACATTAGATGCGTGGCAATGGCTTCTGCAAGACTGGTTTTACCATTTCCGGGAGAGCCTGTTAATAATACCCTGTGTCTCGGTTCAAGGCCATAAGACCTGAGTAAATCTGCCCTGTGCTGTTCCTCTATTAAATCCTTACATATTTTTAAAGTTTGATCTTCAATTATTAGATCATCAAATTGTTTTTGCGGCACAATTTCAAAAACCAGATCCTTTGCATACCCATTGGAGCGAATGGCTGTGTTGTTCTTATTACCATTTTCAGTAATGGATGCTGCCAGCCTGTCAGCAAGAATAATGTGTTTTTTAGCCCGTTCTTCTGCGATTAAACTTTCGACAGATTTACGGAAAGAAACCATATCATTGCGATTGGCTGACTGTACCAAACTGAGAAGTATATCTGCTCTTGCCATCTTTACACCGCCTTAAACTCTATTCCCGCGTCCTTCATCTGCAACGCGGTGTTGGTTTTCTTTGCTTTTCCTCATTCCTCTTCAGAAGATCCGGCCAGTCCTTTGGCATCTTTTTCATCCAGTTTCAGCTTTGGTGGCACGCTCTTTACTCTTTTCTTAACAAGCTTTATATGTTCAGCGGGAGGCAAATTCTCAGGAGATGTTCCGCCAATACGCTTGATAGCATCTCTGACTTCCTTACCTACCTTTTCATGAGTTCGTATGGCAGTCTGTTGATCTCTTATCCGTTCACACGCCAGCTTGTCACGCGTCTGAGTCATGCGAAACTGGTTTGCGGCAAGTTCAGTTGTGTTCATTCTATCCAGCAGACTTTCTTTTTCGGGTATCCCTTTAAATTGCTTGATAGCGTTACGTCCCATGCCGCCGTACATTCCTTTGTATCCTGCATCATGGAAAATGCCGAACATTTTGTCATGAACTCCGGCTTCCCGCGCTGCACCTGACAGGGCTTTAAATTCCTCGGCAGTCTGTTTGCGAAGTTCCAGCCTTTCCACATCAGAGGCAACAGCATCCGAAATTTCCTGCCTGCGCGCCTGTATTGCAAAATATTTTTGAGCATTTGCGATTTCGGGTTTGCGAGGATCTCCGTTCTGGGCAATCAAATAACAGGCAAAACGCGACAGATTGTAATCCGTCACCTCTCGAGAGCTTCCTGACCCAATATCAACCATTTTGCCGGTGCCGGCAAAATGGTTTTCAGATGTATTCCCTGATTGTTTACAAGAGGTTATCGCCCTTTTAATAGCATCTTCAAATCGCCGCCATTGAGTATACCCTAAAAGTGGCTGAACCTCCCGCGCACTCCAGTATTCTGCGCCGTATTCATTTATTTTCTTCAGGTCTTCAAAAGACTTGCTTCCCATTGATATTAAATTTTTATCCGGCATGCCCGCCCCTCATTTAACATTGAGCAGTTATCATTTGTTATTGTGTATCCTCGTCTTTTTCAGGATTGAGAAAAGTATTTTGCATAATTCATCAGTTTGCTCAAATAGAATTTCGTACTTATTTTCTTCAATATATCCGGTATCTTTGAGAAGAGAAAGCCAGTACTTTGTTTCCAGGGCTTCTTTGTAGGCTATTGATATTTTAGCTGAAAAATCCGCATTTGATATTCCTCCATTGGCTTCGGCAATATTGGCACCAATTGAAGTCCCGCTACGCAATAATTGTTTTGAAAGAACATATTCTTTCTTGTCTTGTGTTAAGTTTTTGCAAGCATTGACAATTTCTATCGCAAACACATATGCTTTTTTATATGTAATATTATCTTCTTTCATAATTATCTTTTTTCTTATCTGTTCAATGTTCAATGTTAAATGACCTTAAACTCTATCCCCGCATCCTTCATCTGCAACGCGGTATTGGTTTTTAACCGGTCGTTGTTTTTAAAAAGCCGGTCGAGAGTGATAACTTTACGGGGTTTCTCGGCAATAACTTTTTTGACGATTTTATCATCCGCCTTCTCCAGCATCAAAGCTATTTCGTTGTCATTCACCAGAACGTAGCCATTCTTTTCTTCGATCTTTGCCGTAAGGGGGACACCGGATTTCAGAAGCAGTTCAAAAAGAACATTTTCGGTCTTGCTGCCCTCATTCAGAGGCTCAAGATGCTGCTGCAACTGCCCGACAAGTTCTTCTTCGGTTGTGATTTTTGAGCGCCAGATTTTAAAATTTGATTCCCGGAGCTTAAAGACCTTAAAGCCGAGATACTGTTTCTCTGCGCTCCCGCCGAAATCAAGCTTGCCTTCCTGTTCTGTTTTTATTTTCTTGATAACACGACGGATTCGTTCCTTGCCGATTTCGGCTATGGTTTTATAACCAGCTTTATAAGCTTCCGAGCTTTCATCGCATTTTTCAGGAAGCTGAACCATGATGAATTTACGGTTGCCGTTGTCTTCTTTGTTGAGAGCAAGGACAGCGTGGGCGGTACTGCAAGAGCCAGAAAAAAAATCTAAAATGATATCTTCCTCATTTGTAGATAATGCTACGCATTGTTTTATTAGATTTACAGGCTTAGGGAAGTCGAATTCCGAATTGAACCCAAGTTGTTTTAATTCAACTGTACCTGTCTCAGTTAAGTAGCTATTATCATCCCAAATTGATTTAGGTTTATAAGTTGTTTTACGATATTTTTCATAAATTCCATAAACTCCATCACTTTTCTTTTTAGCAACAACATTGCTATCGAGTGTTGCTGCTTTTATATTATCATTGAATTTTGTTTGACCCCAGCGCCAGCAGCTTTCTTTTCTTTCAGAATTAAGTGGTAGAATTTCTATGCAGAACTCTTTATCTTGTTTTAATGAAACAGGGGAAAACCCGTCTTTATCAATTCTATCAGGATTCAAATATATTGGATAGAATAGGTTCGGCCTATTATATTTTCCAAATTTAGGATTTCTGTTGCGTAATTCTCTGATGTTAAACCTTCCGATATCATCTATTAAGTTAAGGTCATCGGTCTGTTCATCTTTCTCAATTTCGTAGAGATCTGTCTCATCTCTTTTTGTGTAGGCAAGAATATATTCATGTGTTTTTGCTATTTGTTTATATGTCTGTCCTCTACTGTTTGCACGTATTACGATCTTTGCAAAAAAATTCTCCTCCCCAAACACCTCGTTCATCACAAGTCTCAGATTATGAGCTTCATTATCATCAATGCTTACAAAAATAACCCCGTCATCTCTCAACAAATTTCTTGCCAGAAACAGGCGCGGATACATCATGGAAAGCCAGTTGCTGTGATAATGGCCGCTGTCTTTGCTGTTCTTTCTGAACAGGCCCTCGCGTGTCATAAACCCGGTTTCGTCTTTGTCGCCGATTCTGTTTAAATACTCCTCCCTGGATTCGGCAAACTTATCAGGATAAATAAAATTATCATTGCCTGTGTTATACGGCGGGTCGATGTAGATCATTTTGATTTTGCCGAAATATGATTTCTGCAAAACCTTCAGCACTTCAAGATTTTCACCCTCAATAAAGATGTTTTCCGTTTTATCAAAATTGACCGATTCTTTACTGCAAGGAACAAGTGTGGCGGTGGAAGGGGATTGGAGAGCCCTGAATGCGTCCGATTTTCCGGCCCAGTTCAGCACATACCGCTCGTTTTTGAATTCAATGTCATCTCCCAGAGCGGCTTTCAGCTTTTCCCAGTCGATTTTATTCTCCGTAAACGCTTCGGGGATGATTTCTTTAAGCCTGTTCAGCTTTTCTTCCGTAATGTTCAATGATTTCCCGTCCATTTTTCTTTTTCCCCCGGTGCGGATT
>JAHJRK010000386.1 GCA_018830925.1 Pseudomonadota bacterium | reverse complement strand
ACGAAGAGACATGGTGAATGCTCTGTAATGCAGTTAAACGATCATTCAGTCGTATTGAGAGTTTATACTCACCAGCCCATTCGACATATTCCAAATCTTTGCCTGCCAGATCTTCAGCGCTCCACTCAGTGATAAATTTTTCTGAAGAAACTTTGTATTTCTTTTCAAATTTTGAAAGCCTTTTTTTTGCAAGTTGCATACTATATTTCAGACGGAATGATTCAGTTTCCAAAGTCTCAATCAAAATTCTGGCGGCTTTATCCGGCATATCTGTCTTCAGGATAATTTCAGGCATATTATCTCCTTCTCAAAGCAATCAACGTTTTTCGTGTTGTTAAGCAAGTCCGTGCTCATCACCTATAAGTCTTGCAGAGAGTTTTGCACAACTAACAATGTTTGCCAACCATTTTTTTTAACACCATTTTTTTTAATGTTCTCATATCGATAAAATTATCGTTGTCACTTTTTTATATCGCACAGGCCGGTATCCAACATTATCAAGTATTTTCTATATTCCGGCGTTCGTAACCTGAAAATCACAAGACCGGAATGACGAATAGAGGAGTTTTGCATAGCTCTCGACAAAAAAGGTGCTCAATGGTCCAGCGGATCGACGGCGGCTCCAACCCTAAGTCCTGCCTTAGCCTTTCAGTATCCATTGCTGTATTGGCTGGGTTGGTTTCAAGATCCAAACCTGCCTCAGAGATGGTCCAGGGTCTAATAAGATTTAGATTTACACCCAACACCTTCCCCCCTAAAAATGCCGCCTCGCTGTAAGTAACATCTCGCTCACCTGAAATCTGCCATATTCCTCCGCGCTGCTGATCTCCGATAAGTCTTAGAAATAGAGACGACCATATCCGTAAAAGGACGAATGGGTCGGCCCGCTATGACAAAATATCTTGTATGATGATCGGTTCTTCATTGTATTATTTCCCAATGACCGCCTTTTTCCTTACCTATTCTCTTCAACAAGCCCATGGTTTTCATATCATCAATTTCTCTCAAAATTGTTCTTTTGGAAAAATTCAGTTTTTCTGCAATTTCCCTGACTGATATAAATTTATTCTCAGCTATCATCAATAAAATAATATTCTGCCTATCAGTGACATTATCAGTGACATTATCAGTGACATTATCGGTGACATTATCGGTGACATCAGCTTGATTGTTTGACTCTATTTCTACCCAGAATGAATCAGAGAATGAAAATATTACCTTGTTTCCATTCTGCTCACAGGCATCACGAATCCTTTTAATGCCTGTACCTGCTTTTTCCATGTATTCGGTTCTGGATAGCAAATCAGCGAGTAATCTGTTTCGTGACTCACTCTTTTTCCCAAACTCCTCTTCAGGAAAGAGTAATTCTCCTTTATTATTAATTACGATGCTTTTTTTCTGCAAGTTACCGACGGGTTTCAATCCTGAGTTATATATGTTTGATCACCTCGTCTACTACATCGGATATATCCGGCATGGAAGATTGAACCATTGTGCCGTCATACAGATGCTTATGATCTTTAAATCCCAATTCCGGCTTATGGCGCGCATTATCATATCTGAATATCAACTTGCCCTTTGCATCATTGTATTGGTATGCATAACTGATTACTTCAATTTTATATTTAGCATCAACAAATATTCTAATTTGCAAAACAGACCCATCAACCAGATCAATTTTTGCATTTGTTACAGCTTGTTTTGCAGGCCTTATTTCTTCATTAATATCAATAGATTCAGCAAAGCCATAGTCGTCGAATTTTCCTATCGCACGGTGAAAAGAATCAAGGTAATCACGAAGAGACATGGTGAATGCTCTGTAATGCAGTTAAACGATCATTCAGTCGTATTGAGAGTTTATACTCACCAGCCCATTCGACATATTCCAAATCTTTGCCTGCCAGATCTTCAGCGCTCCACTCAGTGATAAATTCTTCTGAAGAAACTTTGTATTTCTTTTCAAATTTTGAAAGCCTTTTTTTTGCAAGTTGCATACTATATTTCAGACGGAATGATTCAGTTTCCAAAGCCTCAATCAAAATTCTGGCGGCTTTATCCGGCATATCTGTTTTCAGAACGTCAGACATAAATTACTTCGTTTTCAACTCTTTTATTAAAACGACTTTTCTCTTTTTTTGTTTTACGCACAATCCCAATCCTGTGGTTAAACTTTTTCTCAAGATATATTTGCAATCCCGCCAGCAATTCGAATCGAGGTTCAATCAACTCAACAATTATATCGATATCGCTGTCATCATGCTGTCGTCCCTTTGCAAATGAACCGAAAAGGCCGATATCCACCACACCGAAATTTCGGATCAAAAAAGGTTTTTCTTCCTGTAAACGTCTTATTATTTCACTTTTTGTAAGCATAGTATCAACTAAAATCTGATTTCAAAAGCCTTCACAGCCCTCTGATTATTTATTCCAGACAACTCAGGCATTGGCAATTTCCACGTACCGACTTGCCTTATCTGTATACTTGCCGGCGATGACCAATTGTCAGAACTAATACAACTACCTTTTCGTCCTGGATGTCGCACAGTACCCTATAGTCTCCAATCCGGTATCGCCAGAAGCCGGCGCGGTCACCCTTCAACGGTTCCCCAAAATGCCGGGGGTCTTTGCAACCCTCAATCCGGTCGTTGAGCCAGTCGAGAATGCGTT
>JAHJRK010000047.1 GCA_018830925.1 Pseudomonadota bacterium | reverse complement strand
TTTTCCGCTTGGAATCTATGTCCAGATTGCAGGCCGTGATTTCCAGGTCGATTTTGAGCCGATTCTGGAGCGCCAGATTCACCACCTCATCAACTATATCCAGGGCGTAATGCATATAGGGCAGAGGGATATTGCCTGGATCCGCGTCGGAAAGGCGGCTGTTGACAAGGGCTTTTCTCTTAAGGATATCGGTGTTGTGCTTCATGCCAAGTTCCATCAGGATTTCCAGAAGATTGTGGACAAGGTGCAGGTTACCCTCTACACGAAAAAAGCCGATGTAGAAAAGCTTACAAAACGTGCCAGAGGCGAGTACAGGACAAGGGATGAACGTGTTGAAAAGATGACTGACGAGTCTGTGGAAACATACTATTCATGCACACTCTGCCAGTCGTTTGCTCCCAACCATGTCTGCACGGTAAGCCCCGAGAGAACCGGCCTTTGCGGCGCGTATAACTGGATGGACTGCAAGGCGTCTTTTGAAATCAACCCGACCGGACCAAACCAGCCGATAGAAAAAGGCGAATGTCTTGATACTGTTCTAGGGCAGTGGAAAGGTGTTAATGAATTTGTTTTCAAGGCGTCGAGAGGGGCCGTTACCCATTACAACTTCTATTCGATGATTAAGGACCCGATGACTACATGCGGCTGCTGCGAAGCCATTGCCGCAACGCTTCCAACCTGCAACGGGATAATGACTGTCCACAGGGATTACACCGGTGAAACACCTTGCGGAATGAAGTTTACCACCCTTGCGGGCGTTATGGGCGGTGGAGCCTCATCCCCCGGATTTGTCGGGCATTCAAAATTCAACGTCACGCAGGGGAAATTCCTTTTGGGCGACGGAGGACTCTTGAGGATGGTATGGATGCCGAAGAGCCTCAAGGAAGAAATCAAAGACAGGATTATAAAAAGGGGAGAAGCGCTTGGGTGTCCCAACCTGTACGATATGATAGCCGACGAGACCGTTGGGATAACCGAAGAGGAGATAATGCCGTTCCTGCAGAAAGTCGGGCATCCGGCTCTTTCAATGCCTTCGCTTCTCGGTTAATGTGAAACGGCGGCAAACAATGAATGTATGTTTTAATTTGTAACTGCTCAGGTGGGTAGGCTGTAGGTGTTTAGGCTGTAGGTTTTTAGCTGACAGCCTTCAGTCTAACAGCCTACAGCCTAAAAAGCCTGAGTACTTACTTTAATTTTAAATAAGGAGATAAAAATGGCATTAACCGGTATTCAGATTTTCAAACTCCTGCCGAAAACCAACTGCAAGGAATGTGGCGTTCCCACATGCCTTGCATTTGCCATGAACCTGGCATCAGGCAAGGCTGAGCTTGACAGCTGTCCATATGTATCCGACGAGGCAAGGGAACAACTTTCGGCGGCTTCAGCGCCCCCGATTCGTCCGGTTGCCGTCGGGAAAGGTGTTCGCGCGTTCACGACAGGCGGCGAGACAGTGCAATACCGTCATGAAAAGACTTTTTTTAACCCGACGGCATTCGCTGTCCTTGTCAATTCCGACATAAAGGATTCAGATCTTAAAGATAAGCTTAAGGTCTGGAACGCCTTCCAGTATGAAAGAGTCGGATTGAATTTAAGGCCTGAACTGGTGGCGCTCAAGGATGTAAAAGGGGATAAGAAAGAATTCGCGCAGAAGGCAAAAATAATCGCCGAAACTTCCGAATTCAACCTTATCCTTATGAGTGAAAATGCGGATGTGATGAAGGCAGGCATTGAGGCATGCAAATTCAAGAAACCCTTAATGTATGCCGCTACAGCAGGTAATGCCGATGCTTTCGGAGCAGCGGCGAAGGAAAACAACCTGCCCCTTGCAGTCAAGGCCGGTTCGATTGAAGAGCTCATTCCGCTTACGGACAAGCTGACAGGCATGGGATTGAAAGATCTCGTAC
Organism: Pseudomonadota bacterium; assembly: GCA_018830925.1. Classification (GTDB taxonomy): domain Bacteria; phylum Desulfobacterota; class Desulfobacteria; order Desulfobacterales; family RPRI01; genus RPRI01. The sequence continues at coordinate 5,701 of JAHJRK010000047.1, read as the reverse complement.
TCGATCCCGGGTCGAGGGAAATCAAGAAATCGCTGGAGGATCTTGTTGCCATAAGGCGTGCTTCGCTCAAATCCGGGAACAAGTCTCTCGGTTTTCCGACAATAACTTTTCCATGCGAGATGGCTTCCAACCTCGATATGGAAACGCTCATCGCCGGAATGCATGTTGCAAAATACGGGGGCATTGTAGTAATGTCGGATTTCACGGGCGAGAATATTTTCCCGCTTCTTCTTGAGAGGCTCAATATTTTCACCGATCCGCAGAGGCCGATGACCGTTACCCAGGGAATCTATCCAATCGGGAATCCGGATGAAAATTCACCAGTGCTTGTTACGACAAACTTTGCCCTTACCTATTTTATAGTTTCGGGTGAAATTGAAAGCAGCAAGGTTCCGTCCTGGCTCCTTATAAAGGATTCTGAAGGGCTTTCGGTAATGACTGCGTGGGCCGCCGGAAAATTCTCTGGTGATGATGTAGGCGCATTTGTGAAAAAGAGCGGTATCGTGGACAAGGTAAAGCATAAGCAGATAATTATTCCGGGCTATGCTGCGGCAATAGCAGGCGATATGGAAGAAGAGCTTCCCGGGTGGGCGATTACCGTCGGTCCCCGCGAAGCAGCACATATACCTGCGTTTTTGAAGGCAAGATAAGTGGTAACTGCTCAGGTGGGTAGGCTGTAGGTGTTTAGGCTGTAGGAGAAACGTTCGAGATAGCACAAAGCAGATGGCAAGTCGGTGAATGAACCGGTTCTTACGAAAAGCCCTAACAGCCTTCAGCCTACAGTCTAAATAACCTGAGTACTTACGATAAGTATAATAAACCGGAGGCGTGCCTCCGGTTAAAACCGTGAAAATAACCGGGGAGGTTGTATGCTGCTAATTGGTGAAAGTTTAAACGTTATTTCGAAAGTAATTGGGAAAGCTTACAAAGAACGCGATCCCAAGCCGATCCAGGAAGAAGCCCTTCTGCAAAAGGAGAAGGGGATGGATTACATAGACATCAACCTCGGACCGGCAAAAAAGGACGGGCATGAGCTGATGCCGTGGGTTGTCCAGGTGGTACAGGAAGTCGTGAGCGATATTCCTCTGGCACTCGATACGTCGAACATCGACGCGATTGAAGCGGCACTGAAAGTTTGCAAACTGCCGCCTCTTGTAAATTCCATCATGTGCCGTCCGGAGCGTTATCAGAAAATGATTCCTATCGCGGCAAAGTACAATGCCGACTTCATTGCGCTCATGTGGGGCCCTGATGGCCTGCCGCGCGATGAGAATGAACGCGCCGCGCTTTGTGTTGAACTTGTTTATGCGGCGAATGAAGCAGGCATTCCGAACGAGAAAATCTGGATCGACGGCATAGTAACCCCTGTCAATATCCAGCAACCGCAGCTTATAAGCCTGATGGAGTTTCAGGGAATGGTGCAGGATATAGCTCCGGGCGCAAAGAGTACCTGCGGGCTGTCGAATATTTCAAACGGTCCGCCGATACATCTGCGTCCAATTCTGAACCAGACCTACATGGTTATGCTTCAGAAAAAGGGGATGTATTCCGTAATCGCTGATCCTCTGGATGTAAAACTGGCCGAAATAGCAAAAGGAAAGCGCCCCGACATAGTCGATCTTATTTATTCGATCATGGATGGAAACGACCCGAATGTTGCCGGTCTTTCAAAAGAGCTGCAGGAATACGCAAAAACTACAAGTGTAATTCTAGGGAAGACGCTCTATTCCGATTCGTGGCTTGAAGTCTGATTTTTAGGAGCCGTTACGAAATAACCAATATTTTTATGAATCCTTTCGTTACGGCTCCTTATGCCGGTTACAGCATCCAAATGTTCCAGTTATTTTTGGATGACGGCTTATACAGTAAAATGAAGAAAAAAAGCCTCTCCCCTTACCGGGCGGGGCTTTTTTGTTATCATACATATAAGAAATGATGCCTTTGAATAGCTCTAATCTGGTAATGCCGGGGTATGGGCGTATGCGAACCGCAGGAAATTTATCAGGAAACTCCGGCAACACACCCTGATTGTAAACTGTCGAATGTCGGGCCCGTTACACGGGTACATCGAACATCGAACTTCGAAGTACGAACGACTGGAATAATTGGGGCTGCCCGGATTTCATTGATTTTAAGGAGATATTATCATGGCGCGTGTTGATGATTATATTAATGCAAAAAAAATATCGGCGGAGGAGCTTTCCGGAGAGCCTTTTGACGAGATAGCCCGAAGGTCAGGATACAGATTGATTGAGAACAACAGGCTGAAGATACCTTTTTTAAACAGGGTCTATGTTGTCACGTGGCCCGGATTTGAATTTGAGGATGAATCTTCTGAAAAAAAAGATGTGCCTCTTTCTGAACAGGTTCTTATACTCCATTATCTTGCCGCAAAGGGTGAAAAAAAATCATCCGGCAGGTGGATATCTTTCCGGGAAATCCCCGGAGCAGCATTTTATTATTCAGCTTTTGTCAAAAGAGCCGTAGATCCCCTCAAAAAAACCTTCGGGAAAGAGGCAGGCTTGTTTGTAAAAGCCGCAAAGAGTTTAAACGGAAAGGCAATTGAAGCGGGGAATGCCGGATTTGAGTTCAATCTCTTTCCGCATGTTTCCCTGCAGCTTATTCTCTGGGAAGGTGATGATGAATTTTTGCCGGAAGCAAATATATTGTTTTACGATACGATTGGTGATATTTTTTCACCTGAGGATGTCGCATGGCTGTCCGGCATGCTGGTTTACAGGCTGATGGCGCTGACGCGATGATATCGAAGCCGAATATCGGAAATCGAATATCGAACATCGGGAGTCAGTAGTCAGGGATCAGGGGTCAGGAAAAAAAGAGGGTTTTTCACTTGAATCCTTGAATCCTCGGCCCCTCGAATCCTTTATTTTCTTCGATATTCGATATTCGAAATTCGGCTTTTAAATGGAGTATTTTCGGGTTATGATCAAATCAAAAGCTCTTGAAGTCAATCAGGCAGACTACTATGTAGATGTTGCCGTAGACTCCAAATACGCGGTGCTTGAAGAAGCCTTTTCAAGATACCAGGGTCTTTTGGACGGTCTCAGCACCTTCCTGAAGGAGCTTTCACATCCCTATAAAAACTGGCAGTTCATAGTAAAAGAAGCAAGAAGCTACAGCCTCGATTATTTTCATCTTATTTACAATCATCCCAAAGGGCCCAGAGGCGCGGAAATCTTTATCGATATTTTCATAAGCGCGGTTGAATCTTCCGCCGAAAGACAGATAAAAGCAGATGCTGTCGATAACCTTCTTTTATTTTTACAGAAAATCATAAAGGAATCGGGCTTTAATCTTGAAAGATTCCTCCCGGTTCTGAATGACACCTTTATCCGCATCAGGGATTTCAAAGACGAGCATTTTTATCTTTTTGTTAAAAGCTTCTACCAGATAAAGAAGCTTGCAACCGACCTGACTGAAAGCCCTGTTAAGGATTCATTCCGTTACGATGCCCTTAATTCGCTTTTTATAAAATATTTCAAATATACATATTCATACTGGCTGAGTGTCCCAGATCCTCTGTACTGGTTTCAGAAAGAGGCAAGCGAGATAAGAAGCCGGAAAACCGTCGATGAACTGACGCGGGAGATATCCCACGGACAGATAAAAAAACTTAAGAGAAGACTTGAAAAAACGGCTTCCCTGAGTCAGATCGGTTCGAGGGAGCTTGCAAAGGAACTTCTTGATTTTCCAGGATACAGGCAATTTATAGAGTCTTACAGCAGGATACCGCAGAAACTCCTTGAATCGGAAGCGGGAAGCAGCCGGGGTTATCAGTATAAGCTGCTTTTTCTTTTGCATGTGATGAATATATCCGGGCTCTCGATGATACACGAAGAAACTCTTGCTGAAATAAACAGGACGCTCGAGTGGATTATCGCTCACGAGAAATACAGGAATGTCCAGGAGCTTATACGGCAGACATTTACGGTTTTAAAAGAGCGTACGAGCAGGTATCCGAAAACAGCTTTGAACTGTATTCTTAACATGGGGAAAGGAGTATACAAAACCGGCGATATAGAGCTCGTAAATTTTTTTATAGATTCGGTCATAGATCTCGGTTTTCATGCTCCTATGGTAAAAGGCGTCGGAAATGACTGGCAGATACGGGTTAACAGCGCTCATATTCAGAACATAAGAACATGGCTCGAGATAATCGAACTTAAACCGAAATGGTCGACAAGGCTTCTTTCAGCCCTTGTTGTCAACCTTGCAATGTGCGGGGTATTTATCAGGGATACGGATCTCTTCCCCAGGGATATCACGCGTTTTTTGAACAGCGATATAGGGCCTGTTTATAATCTTGCCAAGCAGCTTGCCAGGCTGTTCCCTGTTTATTTCAATGATATCGGAGCCGAAGGCAAATTGCGGGACATCTCGACCATGCTGGATGAAATTACGGCAAGGAAAGATGTTCTCATACACTGCTTAAGGAAACAAAGCCATGTTGAAAGCAGTAACAGGACGATATGCTTCATGGAGGCCACCCTCAATTTCTGGAAAACAAGGGACAGGAGATATGTAGAACCTTTTGTTCCCCCCACCATATATGTCCGGATTGAATCAACAGGGCCGTACATCGACGGCGTTTTTAAAGTATTATCAAAGCTCGAAGAAAAAGGTGTTGTTATTCCTGACGATCTCGCAGGGATAAGAGAGGAAAGACTGGAGAGTCTTCTTGGCGATATCGGCGAAGTATCCGGGAGCGACAGGGAGAGGGTCCGGCTCGCGGTTATTTTTTTCCAGCTCCTGTACCATAAATACAATCTCGACTTTGTCGAAATGGACAACTATCTTGCCAGGCTTGATGAAGGGGCTTTCCCTGAGGTGCCGAGGATAAAGGAAGCTCTTTCCGAACCTGATTCAAAGAAGAAACTTTACAAACTGCTCGATTGCCTTGATTCATTAAAGAGCCTTATATTGTCCCAGCTTTCTTATGAAGCCAGGGAGGATATTTTCAAAAAAAGGCATTTTGCCCTTGATATTCCTTCCATGTATGGAAGTTATCACGAAAAAAAATTCGATGCTCTGGGACTTGCTTTCCGCATTGAATCCCTGATCAATGTTCTTTTTGAAGAGATTATCGAGAAAATCGATCTTACTCTCATAACCAAGGCCACCTTTTTCCAGATTTATGACAGGCTGAGGCTTTTCGACAAGGCATTGAAGCTTGACGGGATTTCCTCCTTCGAGCTTGAACGGCAGCTTGATTTTCTTCTGCATTCACTGGAGGTAAGAGGCTTTACATTCACACAGTACCTCGACATCTTTAAAGGATTCGCCCAAGCTGTAAAGAACATAATAAATGATTATTACAACAATGTCCATGAGCCGAATTTAAATCGCATCCTTTCAAGCGGGCAGCTTGACGGGATTCTGCCCAAGTATCTTCCCAAGGAATCCGCGATTGATCCCGAAAAACTCAGGTACAGGATCTCTGAAATATTCTTCAGGGAAAGGATAGCCCTTTCGCTGAGCCTTCAACAGCTAGATCTTTTTTTGAGCCGTATACTCAGCATACTTTTCGACCAATCTGAAAAACTGAGCAAGTACAGGCTTCGCCTCCTTTTGAACTATGATCCCCATATCGCCATGACGCTGATAGACGATGCTAAGGGAAAGGTTTCGGGGATCATTTATCTTGGAAATAAAGGGCTTAACATGGTTAAGCTAAAGAAGT
>JAHJRK010000385.1 GCA_018830925.1 Pseudomonadota bacterium | reverse complement strand
TTCATCATCTTTTACCCACATCTGGTTAAATGTGGCCGAATGGCTGTGTGCTGTGTCCTGGATGTTTTTAGGAGTCACGCCGAGCTTGTGGCATATTCTCCGCATTGTGATAAGCAGGTATGCGACATCAATTCCGAAAGGACAATACATTGCGCAACGCCTGCAAAGATTGCATTCGGTTGAAGCGATTTCCGCCGCCCGTTTTATAAATTCTGCATCAACCTTCCCCTTTTTCTTTAATACTTCCCAGATAGTCTGCTTAACTTTTCCTGCAGGAGAAAACCTGGGGTCATTGTCATGTGAAAGATAAAAATGGCATGCTTCGCTGCAAAGGCCGCAGTGGACGCAGATATCAACATATGTTTTAAGACGGGCGCCTGTTTCAGCTTTAAGGACACTGTTTATAACCCGTTCTATTTTATCGAGGGTAAGTTTTGACGCTCCGCTTACTAATCCTTCATCGGATATTTGCTTTGATGTGTTTAATGCCGGTTCAGCCATAATAACGCCTCCTTGAAAAAGAGTCTTTTAAAAGATGTTTACCAGTCTTTTGCATGGCGGATTGCTCCGAACTCGGAACCCATATATCCCCTTGTAAAGGCAAAGAAAATCATGTGGCTCAGTCTTGTAAAGGGTATGGCAACCAGCATGATTTCGCCTGAAAGTATATGGATGATCCCGACGATCTTATAGCCTGCGAACTGGTGATAGGTCCAGAAACCCGTGACAAAAGGGGCTGCGACTACGGCAAGTATGAGATAGTCCGAAATGGATGTAAGGAATTTAACTTCGGGCTGAGTAATCCTGCGGACAAAAAAGTAAATGCATGAACCTACGACAATAAGCGTCATTATATCGGCGGTGGAATCGGATAAAAACCACCAGCTTATATTCCATGATTCCTTGATAAGAATCATATGAGCAAAAAGAAAAAGCGGAACAAAAATAAGACAGATATGAAATGCGAAGGTTACTATGGTGAATACAGGATGCATTTTCATGTTTTCGCTTCCAAAGGGGATTATCCAGTGGAAAATCGAGCGAAGGGCAAAACGGAGGCTCATATATTCATAAACAACCGGGTCTTTTTCCTTTGCAAGAGCAGCCATTGATATCAACCTGTAAAGGCACCCTCCAATAAAGAGGATGAAGGAGACCCACACCAGAGGACCACTGACAAAATTATAAATGTCATGCATAGCTTGTTCTCCTTTCAACCCGCGATATCGGTTAAGGGAATAACTATTCTGAAGTACTTGTTTTCGTTATTCCCGGTTTCTATGGCCTTTATTAATATTTTATCTGAGTCCGAACTGAAAACAGGATCCCAGGTGGCCGCAAACTCGTCTTTTAAAGGCCTCCCGTTGACAACGATCGTGTAGCGCCCGTTTTTTTCGACCTTCGCCGCTACGTTTTTCCCGTCCGGGCTGAAAACCGGCTGCCATGCCATGTCGTATGTATCCCACCGGCTTCCGTCCACAACCACTGTCCATTTATTATTTTCTTTTCCAAGGCATGCAACTCTCTTCCCATCGGGGCTGAAAACAGCGTCTGTGACCATATCTCCAAAGGTTATTTGCCAGGGATTACCGTCAATGGCGATTGTCCATCGGCCGAAGGCAGGGGCTACGATTGCGGCAATTTTCTTTCCGTCAGGGCTGTAAATATGGTGCCAGAGCTGGATAAATTTACGATCCCATAAGATTTTGCCGTCTTTTGCGAGAAACCAGCTTCCGGCAGATCTAACCGGGGCTGTGACGGAATCGTCGGAGGGGCAGAACTGAGGTTCCCATACCGAGGCAAAGTTTTTTTCCCAGGGGACGCCATCAACTGCGATCGTGTAATCATAAAGGCTTGTTCTGATACCGGCTGCAACGCGCTTTCCGTCGGGGCTGAAGACAACGTCCCACACATTAACGAAATTTCTGCCCCAGGCAGTTCCGTCAACTGCGACAGAATAGCAGCCTTCCTGAAATTTGAATATTTCGGCCTCTTTGAAGAGAACAGTCTGTACCGCGGCAGCAGTCCTGCTTCCGTCACTGCTGACGGCAAGACCGGTCAAGCTTGGAAAAACTGTTTTCCAGGGCACGCCATTTATAACAGCAAAATACTTTCTCTCTCTTTGCGCTATATAGATTATGTTTTTGCCGTCCGGGCTGAAACGGGTGTCCCAGACGAACTCGAATTTTTCTTCGGGTGTCTGACCGTCAATTGCAAGACTCCATTCTCCCGTTTCAGAGACGAAAGCCGTCAGTTTCCCGTCGGGCGAAAATCTCGGATACCAGACCTTGTCGAATGTGTTTTCCCAGAGGG
>JAHJRK010000384.1 GCA_018830925.1 Pseudomonadota bacterium | reverse complement strand
GATCCGCAGGATTAACCTTCTGGTAAGTTGGAGGATTGGGCATGTCCGGCGGAAGCCGCCTGGCCGCCTTTGCAATGGCGGACTGAACATCCTGTGCTGCCGCATCAATATCTCTTTCCAGGTTGAACTGAAGGGTAATACGCGTTGTGCCCAGCGTGTTTGAAGAGGACATCGAATCAATTCCGGCTATTGTGGAAAACTCCTTTTCAAGGGGGGTTGCCACACTTGCCGCCATGTTTTCAGGGTCTGCTCCCGGAAGACTGGCAGTTACCTGAATCGTCGGAAAATCCACATTTGGCAAATCACTTACCGGCAACGTTCGGTAAGCCATAACCCCAAAGAGAAGCAGGCCCGCCATTATCAGCGTTGTCATAACAGGCCTGCTGATAAAGAGTCTGGCAATATTCACGATGCAACCTCTTTGCCGGCTTTCTTGATATTGTTATTTCCGGGTTTTACACCGTCAGTAATTTCGACCGAAGCTCCGGGTGTCAGCCGTAGATGTCCATCCGTAACAATCTTTTCTCCCGCCAAGAGACCTTTTTCAATCACCGTTTCGCCGTTATAAGATATTCCCGCTGAAACCGGTTTATATTCAACCTTGTTACCGGGAGTAATCGTAAAGACATATGGTCCGTTTGCCCCGTTCTGAACAGCCTGGGAAGGAACAGTAACAACATCCTTAAGATCACCCAGAGTCAGCACCACATTAACAAACTGCCCGGGCCAGAGCCGCTTGTTCTGGTTTTTAAAAGTCCCCTTCAGCCGGATAGTACCTGTTTTGGAATCAACCGAATTATCAAAAAATGATAAATTGCCTTTTTCCGGTACTGCTTTTGAACCTTCGGGCAAGACAGTAACAGAAAGCCTTTCCCTGTTAAACCGGTTCATGATTTCATAGAGATTTGCCTCCGGCGCCGTGAAGCTCACATATATAGGCTGAAGCTGTTCGATAACAACAAACGATTTGTTGTCGTCATTGGCCTTTATCATGTTTCCCTGATCTATGAGAAGGTTGCCGGTTCGCCCTGAAATAGGGGAATATATAGATGTATAACCAAGCTGAACCCTTGCGTTTTCAACAACGGCTTCATCGGCCTGAATGGTGGCCTTTAACGCGCTGAGATTGGCGCGAACCTGATCAAACTGCTCCCTGCTGATGCTTCCCCTCTGCATCAGGTTCTCGTACCGCCGGTAGTCATCTTCAGTTTTTGAAAAAAGAGCTTTGTCCTTTTCAAGCCTCGCCAATGCTTCATTTACAGCTGCCTGAAACGGCCTGGGGTCTATTGTAAAAAGCAACTTTCCTTTAGAGACCTCCTGCCCTTCAGTGAAATGGACCCCCTGAAGCTCTCCGTTTACCCTGGCTTTTATTGAGACAGTTGCATATGATTCGATATTTCCGATCGCATTTATTTCAATGGGTATGTTTTTTTGCACTGCAATATCAGCGGTAACGGGGACCGGTCTTTGTGCGCCCTTTGCAGCGCCTTTAACTTCTTTTCCGTCTGAAGCTTCCGGGGTTTTGGCTTTGCAGGCAAACGTTGCAAAAGCAAAAAAACAGAATACGAGCACAAGAATATAACCGTTAATTCTTCTGTTTATATGAACCATAATCTTTCACCCTCAAATGATTGAACCGAAATAGCGAGAGCATTACCAGCTTTTTTCGGCGGGGTTAGCGAGCGAATTAAAACAGACACTATTCCCTGCGGTCAAGTCCGCCGCAGGCGGACGGCTGCCTGCAGCGGGGAACTTCTATTTTGAAAATTCCGGCCAATATAAACAATCGTATATGATTTATCAAGGATGGAATTACCGGCTGGCTCCTCCGCGGCGGATTTTCATTGGAATGACAAAAAGACGGCTCTATCGCTTATGCATCTTTCCGGTCTTTCCAGTCCAGCGCTTGCCTATATCAGGATGGGGTGTACGAAAGTGTTCCTTGGCACATTCCTCGCAGATACTATTGCTTACTTCCGCATCCGAATGATCCAGGATATAAACCTCAATTTGATTCCAATAGCCTTTATCGTCTCGAATTTTCTTACAATGTGAGCAGATCGGGAGCAATCCGCTTAAGGTTTTGACTTTGGCCAGGGCATTTTTTAGTTCAACGATCAGGTTTTCACATTTTTCTTCAGACTCCATCTCCCCGGAAACTACTGTAAGGCATCCAATGGAAAGACAGATATTGTCTTCGGTGTATGTTTCCACGATCGCCCGGTCTTTCAGCCAGCAGTGTCCGTTTTTACCAAGGGATATTTTATAAACGGCTTCAACATTGCCATGCTCCTTACTCTTTTCACGAAGCTGCTTTCTGGCTTCTTCCATCTCTTCCCGGCTCAAAATCTCTTTTAAAATACCCGGCTTGACTCCCGAATATTTGTAAATGCGCCGGTCAACAATACTGTCTCGAAACACCCCGGCAAGGCGGGAAGTATCGCATCTCATCAAATCCGTGAATCCCCTTGCAGCGAATTCATACCAGATGACATTTTCATCCTCATGCCAGGCCGATATATAAGGTATCGATAGATTCCCGATTTCTTCGAAAGCCAGGAATGCCGCTATACATTCCGACACGCGTTTTTTAAGCGCCTTACTGTATTTTTCATTGAGGATTCGCCCACAATACTCCGGGTTCTTAAAGTAATGTGAATTATGCTTCATCTTGAAAGCCTCCCTAACCCTAAGGGATTTAAGTATTATCTTGGTATCATTCAATTTCAGGAGTGTTTTAAAAGCCACCTTATTTCCATTATACATAAATTTTAGAAAATTCAAATATATATAAAGATATTCTTCTATATTTGGGCCAGTGAATTTTCCTTATCAAAGCCGGCGATATCTATACGCCAAATTTATCTCCACGAGTATTCCCACCCAATTCAATACATGGAACAAATTCCTTACCAAGCAAGAAGAGGCTCGATGCCTGCAAAACCTTATTATGTTGATTTTTAGACAAAAGGCAGATTATAAGAGGCCCGAATATTTGTTTGTTGAACAGATACTTTTTGAAGATTCCCCGCAGCAAGCTCCGGTGAATCTTCGCCCGTAGGGAGTAGCGTCTATTTTTAATTTTCTCGCATTCCCTGTCGCAAGTAACTAGAAAGGCGCTCGCTGTTCCGGTTCATATAAACAAAAGGAGATCTTTTCTTGGCAGATAAAATTGAATTTGTCCGAAACCACAATGATCTAAGTACTAATAAGGGATTCCAGTTTGAGTTTTGCTGCAACCGATGCAGCACGGGAATTCGTACCCGATTTAAACCATCGGTTGTCGGGAGTATTTCGACGGCTCTGGATGCCGCAAGCAGCCTTTTTGGCGGAGTCTTCGGGAGTGCTGCTGATATTGGAGAACGGGTACGTTCAGCCTCCTGGGAAAAGGCTCATGACGAAGCCTTTGAAGAAGCAACCAGGGAATTAAAACCTGACTTTATTCAATGCCCTCGCTGTTCTACATGGGTTTGCCGTAAAAGCTGCTGGAATACCAAACGTGGTCTGTGCAAAGGGTGCGCTCCTGATTTGGGAGTGGAAATGTCTGCTGCCCAGGCCAGTCGGTCGGTCGAAGAAGTCTGGGCCCATGCCAAAATGGACGAGGATGACAAGAAACTATCCGAAGGAAACTGGAGAGAAACTATACGGGCCTCTTGTCCGAAATGCGAAGCCCCGCTTGCTACTAATGCTAAATTTTGCCCCGAATGTGGAACCAAACTTAAAGAAAAAAATCTATGCGTTCTTTGCGGGGCCAAACTCTCTTCCAGCGCCAAGTTCTGTCCTGAATGCGGGGAAAAAGCCGGTTGAGATGTTCTGTTTGAGTGGGATAAGGACCCCTGAATATAAATGTCTCTTCGATATTATTTTGCAAAAGCCCAAAAAACCCTAAACCTCATTGCTCCTTATGACAGGGCAATAATAGAGAAGCAATGCCGGTCGATCCAGATCGCCGAAGAACAATTGCAGGCAGCAGGCAGGACGGCTTTTCTACGCTGCTACAGCGGATGCGAAGGGCTTTGCTGTCGAAACCTGGAAATTGATGCCGTTATAGGCTTCAGCGATTTTATTTATTTACTTACAGTTGAAAGGCAATTACAAGAAAGTATTTCAACCTGCCTTAAACATGAAAATCGGATTTTTGCCTCCGACTGCATATTTCTTTTAAACGGTAAGGGACCTTGCCTCTTTCCACCGACTTCACGGCCTGAAGTCTGCATTACGACCTTTTGCACCGATGTAGAACCTGTAAAACAAGAGATTCGTTGTGTCAAATCGCAGTTTATGAAGCTGAATCTATACTTATTTTTCTTGAGAGCCAAAATGCTGATAAACCGAATATATTCACACTTGCAAGCATAGTTGACAAAATCGAGGCTTTTTTGATTATCAGCTGCCGTTCTGGATTTATAGAAACGACGATAAAGATTAAACCCCTATCCAATGCAGTATTTAACTATGCTTTCGGCATGAATTGCCGTTGTGTTTAAGAAGGGAATACCGTATTCGTCTCTGGTAAGAATAAGGGGAAGTTCGGTACAGCCAAGTATCAGTGAATCAATGGAATGCATGTCGATCATTCTTTTTACTACCAATAAGAGCTCTTCTCTGGTTGAATCTTTTATGATGCCGAGCTCAATTTCGGAAAAAAGTCTGTTGTGTATAAGCTCCTGATCCTTTTTGTCCGGCAGAACAACGGAAATCCCCTGCTCACGAAAAGGTTTCGTGAAAAAATCCGATTCCATCGTAAATTTTGTACCCATGAGACCGGGTTTCTTCAAACCAAAAGCGAGTGTTTTATTACAGGTCTCCTCAATAATGCTAAGCATCGGAATGGGGGATCGCAATCTTACTTCATCATATACTACGTGAGGGGTATTTGACCCGATTACCGCGAATTCAGCACCTGCCCTGAAAAGCGACTCTACTTTTTCAACCAGCCAGTCAGCCAGTTTGCTCCGGTTTCCGGTTTCTAGTATCAGCATAAGCTCTGCGAGGTTCGCACTGTAAATGATTATTTCGGGATAAGCTGATTCAATACCATGCTCCTGAAAGGCGCCTATAATTCTTTTATAGTAATCTACAGTTGATTCCGGCCCTATGCCTCCAATTATTCCGATTCTCTTCATTAACTCCATCCTATCGTATTAAGCCGTTTGCATAAAATTACCGTACCATATAAACGACAAGAACGGGATAAGGACCCGTAACAAAAGGGTATAGACAGTCACGGTTATTTCGTAATGGCTCCTGACGGCCAAATTACCCTTTATGATATATTCGGTTTTATTTTTTCAACCCGTGCTCATCTTTCTTCAAAATTTCAATATACCAGGATGCAAATTCAAACATGCCGATATAGCGTTCATCCTCATTTATTATACCAAGACAAAAATCGAGGACCCCCCGGCCGTATTCATTGCTGTATTCCTCAGAACTCCTGCTTTGCAGAAACTCCCTTACAAGCATCTGTGAGGTTCTTTTTGTTTTATCTTTCCGGATATCGATAGGGTCTTTGGGCATTTCAAACGGATCCCACTTCTCATATCCTTTTTTTTCGATATGCTTCCGTCTTCTAGGGGACATGCTATCAAAAATGGCTTTTTTTCTGAACTCTTCGTTCTTATTCAATACAGACATTTTTTCATCCTTTTATTTTTCTTTTACCGGAGATGTATCCGCACCGGCAAGGCCGAGATATTCTTTATCGTAAACATTCAAAATCGCCATGGATAAAGGCACGAGCACTTCCGATAATTTAATATATTTTGAGTTGATATGCCTGACAAGTTCATCCGATATCTCATACAGCTTTTTTTGAATGGTATCCATGTTGACAGTCTGATAGCTCTTTCCTTCTTTGAAACCCGACAATCCACATGTGTGCCCTGCCCCGCCTATAGATACCGGTATCCCGTAAAATCTGCACGTTATCGGTCTGAATTCATAAAGATCACAGCAATCCTCTTCATTTAGAAGAGGGCATCTAATTCTTTTTGTGGCAAGTTCTTTAATTAGTTCGTCTTCGCTCTTTCCTGATTTAAGCTCATTATACGCTTTTTTCTTCAGTTTAAACACCGCTCTGTCGGCTATGTTCGCCTTTTTTTCCATTTTTTCCCTTTTTTTGCCTTCAAAGCTTTCCCCAACTTTATGATTTATATACAATGCTTCGATAAGGGTGAGATCAAACAAAGCGAAACAGCAATCCGAACAATTTATTTTACATTTTACGCATTCAGGATTGTTGTCCCTGACTTTATTAAAAGCATTATCCGCCATCGCAACAACTGTCTCGTATTTTTTAAAAAACTGAGTGAATTCTATGTTCAAAATAAGCTCCTTAAATATATTTGATTATAATGTTTCACGTGAAACATTATTTTCCTATGCAAAACTGACTGAAAATCTGATCCAGAATATCAGCTTTTATATTTTTCCCAATAACTTCATTTAATGAACTGATGGCCTCTCCAAGATCTATCGATACCATTTCATAAGGCAAACCGGATTTTAATCCTTTCAAAACCGAAACAATCTTTTCCAAAGATTTCTCAACAGCTATCTTTTGACGCAGATTTGGAACAATCGACATAGAATCATAGTCAATCTTATTAATAAATATGTCTTTGATTTTTTCTTTCAGAGAATCAATCCCGATATTATGTAAAGCCGATATTATTACACATGGCAATGCTTTTAAATCATGCTGCAGTATTATTTCCCGGTTTTCCGGAAGCAGATCGATCTTGTTTATAACAATAACAATCTGCTTTTCCTTAATGCTCTCATATATCTTGAGGTCTGCTTCCACAAACAGAGAAACGGCGTCTGCCATAAAAAGAATAATATCCGAATTTTTTATCTGTTCCCTTGTTTTTATAATTCCAATGGTTTCAACCGGATCAATGGTATCATGCAGGCCAGCAGTATCTGCAATAACAGCGGGCATCCCGGATATAATAAAATCTTCTTCGATAATATCCCTTGTTGTTCCGGGAACAGAAGTTACAATCGCCCTGTCTGTTTTTAAAAGCCGGTTCATTAGGCTTGATTTTCCCACATTTGGCCTTCCGACTATAGCAATCCTTATACCCTCTCTTAAAATATGCCCTTCATTATAGCCAAGTATCAGCTCATTTAATCTGCCGATTATGTTGTTTTCAATAATCCTTGCTTCCGCATCAAGGTTTAATGCTTCAACTTCTTCAGGAAAATCTATAGCAGCTTCAATTTTTACCATAAACCCGTTTAATAGATTCAATATCGCTTCAACGCAATTCCTTAAATCTCCTTCAGCTTGTGCGTTTACAAATTCAAGAGCTTTTTTGGTTTTTGCATTAATAATATCGATTACCGCTTCAGCCTGTGTAAGATCCAGCCTTCCGCTTATAAAAGCCCTTTTTGTAAACTCTCCGGGCATGGCTAGCCTTGCTCCCTGTCTGATTATAAGGTCGAGAACAGTTCTTAAAAGGATAAGGCCGGAATGAACATTTATTTCAACAACATCTTCCCTGGTATATGAATGAGGCGCAAGCATTACAGAAACAAGCACCTCATCAAGGGCTTTCCCGCTTTCAGGATCGAAAACGTGCCCATGATAAAGCTTGTGAGATTCTTTTCGTAAGTCAGAAATTGTTGCCTGCGTTTTTCTGCCCCTCGAGGGGGCACTGAAAAGAGTACCCCTCACGGGGGCACTGAAAAGAGTCCCGATTATCGGAGTTGTGTTTTTGAATTTATCTGTTTTGGATGATCTTCTGAATACGGACGAGGCAATCGGTATGGCTTTTGTTCCGGATATTTTTATAATCCCTATCCCGCCACCGCCTATGGGGGTTGATATGGCAGCAATAGTATCATTTTCCATCTATTCAATCCGGACAGCCCCAAAGGACACCTGCTCTTTGCGGCAGATATTGTGCTGTCTGTGTCTCTTTGCTT
>JAHJRK010000383.1 GCA_018830925.1 Pseudomonadota bacterium | reverse complement strand
GGAACCTGTTTAACGCAGACAAGTATTTTCATTTCAAAAAGATTCCGATGCCATCATCCGTTTGCTTCCAGTCCTTCTTCGTGCTCTTCGTGACCTTCGTGGTGAAAATTCGGACTTTTCACGAAGCCGTAATTATTGATAACCGTAATTTATAAAAATATCCTTGTCAAGAAAAACGAACGCTTGCTCGTTTTTTCTTGACATCCCCTGAAACCGCATAGTAGCTTTTACATAAAATAACAGGGAAAAATCCGCAATTCCGAGAGGATTTTTTATAATATGAGTGAAATTTACTTTGTAAGACACGGACAGGCATCGTTCGGAGAGAAAGACTATGACCGCCTTTCACCGACCGGCATAAGACAGGCTAAACTCCTCGCACAGCATATGGTTCGGACCGGACAATCTTTTGATGCTGTATACTGCGGAACGCTGCTTCGGCAAATAAACACTGCAAAGGAGTTAATCGGTTCCTTCTCGGAACACGGCATTGATATTCCTGGGCTGTGCATATCAGGTGATTTTGACGAGTTTGATTCACTGGCTGTCTGGACCGCCCAGATCCCGATGATGATGGTGGAAAATCCCGCTCTCTCTGCCGACCTTGAAAGAGTTTACAGTGACAAAAAAACTTTTCAGAGGATTTTTGAACAGGTAATGTACAGATGGGTTTCCGGGAACTTCGATAAACCCGGGGTTCCGGCATGGTCTGATTTTAAAAAACGAGTGGAAAGAGGAATACACAAGATCATGGAAACACACGGATCGGGACGGAAAATAATAATATTTACTTCCGGCGGTCCGATTTCAGCCGCAGTTCAGAATTCACTCGAGCTTGCCGACAGCAAAGCAATCGAAATATCCTGGCAGATAATGAATGCTTCGGTTACAAGATTCAAATACAATTCAAGGGGCATGATGCTTTCAGTTTTCAATGATATTACGCATATGGAGATGGAAAAAGACAAAGAGCTTATAACCTATCGCTGACAAGTGATATTACGATACCATTTTTATAAAAGGAGTTTGTTTATGGACTTTGAAGTATCCGACAAAATGAAAACAATTATCGGAATGATAGGTGAATTTGTTGATAAGGAACTCATCCCGATGGAACAGGCTTTTCTTTCACAACCTTTAAAAAGTCTGATTTCTGAAATAGAAAGAAAAAGAGAGCTTGTAAAACAGATGGAGCTCTGGGCTCCCAACCATCCGAAAGAATACGGCGGAATGGGGCTTGATCTTGTCGAACATGCCCTTGTTTCAGAAGCCCTCGGCCGTTCGCCTCTGGGCCATTTTGTTTTCGGATGCCAGGCTCCGGATGCGGGAAATATCGAGATTCTGAACATGTTTGGGACAAAAGAACAAAAGGAAAAATATCTGCGTTTGCTTATTGAAGGAAAAATCCGAAGCTGTTTTTCAATGACCGAGGTTGACATGCCGGGCTCAAATCCTGTCATGCTCCAGGCCACCGCAGTAAAAGACGGGAGGGATTACGTCATCAACGGGCAGAAATGGTACACCTCGTCAGCGGACGGCGCCGATTTTGCCATTGTCATGGCTGTTACCAATCCTGAGGCTCCGCCATATTTGAGGGCAAGTATGATTATTGTTCCAACCAATACCCCCGGCTTCAACCTGGTCCGCAATATCTCAGTAATGGGGCATGCGGGCGAAGGTTATTTCAGTCATGGTGAAATTTTGTACCAGTCGTGCCGTGTTCCGCAGGAAAATTTATTGGGTCCTGAAGGGCATGGATTTGTTATAGCCCAGGAAAGGCTTGGTCCCGGACGCATTCATCACTGCATGCGCTGGATAGGAATCTGCAACAGGGTTTTTGATCTGATGTGCTCCCGCGCCTTAAAAAGAGAAATATCCGCCGGTAAAACTCTTTCGACAAAGCAGATCGTTCAGTCATGGATAGCGGAATCCGCAGCGGAAATACAGGCCGCACGTCTGATGGTTTTGCATGCCGCATGGATGATTGAAAAGGTCGGAGCAAACGCGGCCCGCAAGGAAATATCCCTTATCAAGTTTATGGTGGCAGGCGTCATGCAAAAAGTTATTGACAGGGCACTCCAGGTGCACGGCGGTCTCGGAATGACCGATGACACCATTATATCATTCTTCTACCGCCATGAAAGAGCGGCAAGAATCTACGACGGCGCGGATGAAGTTCATAAAATATCAGTCGCGAAACGGATTCTTAAAGAATACGAAGGGAAAAAGATTAAATGACAATAAATGACCAAACCGGATATATGTGAAACATGAATTATCTGAAATTCAAAAAATCGTTATCAAATTACGCGAAAGATTTTTTTAACGAAGATTTTTTAGAAAACCGAAAAAATATCCGGATAAAAAAAGAGAGCACTGTTGCGAAAAATCTTGAGAAAATTTTTGACGCGACCCTTAAGATAAGCAATAAAAAAGGCTTTCAGGCAATGACCATGCGCGATTTAAGCCTGGAATCGGAACTTAGCATGGGAGCGCTCTACTCCTATTTTTACAGCAAGGAAGATCTGCTGAAAATGCTTCAGAGTCAGAGACGATCTGTTACAAAAAGAATCCTGGAAGAACACATCAATTACGAAACCGGAATTGCAAATAAACTTCGCACTGCGATAAGGATACACCTGTATTTGAGCGAAACCATGCAGCCGTGGTTCTATTTTTCATATATGGAAACTAAAAATATTTCCGGCCCGGAACAGGCAAAAGC
>JAHJRK010000382.1 GCA_018830925.1 Pseudomonadota bacterium | reverse complement strand
CACTCGGGTTGTCTCTTTTGAAGGAAATGAAAAAGCGATCAGGATAATGAATGATGTATTTGAACCGGCGGATGTTGTGTGGCGGGGAATAGGAATTATTCAAGGAAGCGGGCTTAAAATCAGGGATGAATTTTCAAACTATGACGCCGGAAAAAAATTTGAAATATGTTATAAAGATTCGAAAGAGCCGAAGGGATGTGCCTGCGGTGAAATCCTTACAGGCCTTAAAACCCCAGTCGAATGTCCTCTTTATAAGAAAATCTGCACTCCGGTTGAACCTGTCGGGCCGTGCATGGTTTCGAGCGAAGGGACATGCGCGGCTTACTACAAGTACCACAGCGAAGAATAGGGTAAAGCAGCGGATAAGGCTTCAGGGATTCAGGTGAAATGCTAAAAATTATAAAGCATTAGAGGTTTGGCAGATGAACTTTTTGTAAAATCATCAAGGATAAAAACAGATGAAGACCGACAGAATATTACTTGATCACGGAAGCGGCGGGAAAATCTCCCACTTACTGACTATGGATATCATGCTTCCTGTGTTTGATAATCCAATGCTTTCGAAATTAAATGACGGGGCGATATTGAACATCGGCGGAAAGAAATTCGCCTTTTCCACGGATACATATGTCGTTGATCCTATCTTTTTCCCCGGAGGAAATATCGGGGAGCTTGCAATATACGGAACTGTGAACGATATCGCAATGTGCGGAGGTTCTCCTCTCTATCTGAGCGTAGGACTTGTCATTGAAGAGGGTTTTTTAATATCCGATCTTGAGAGGATAATAAAATCAATGGGGGCAGCTGCTGAAAAAGCTGGGATTAAAGTTGTGACGGGCGATACCAAGGTTGTGCCGAAAGGAGCTGTCGACAAGATATTCATAAACACATCCGGGATCGGGCTGATACCTGACAATGTTGATGTCGGATGTGACAAGGCGGTTCCCGGCGATAAAATAATATTGAGCGGAACGATTGCAGATCATGGCATAACCATTTTGACCCAGCGGGAGGGGATGACATTTACCTCTTCTGTCAGAAGCGATGCGGCGCCGCTAAATCACATGGTCGAAAAAATATTTTCTTCAAGCAAGAATATCCATGTATTGCGTGATCCGACCCGTGGCGGAGTGGGTACCTCCCTGAATGAAATAGCCGAAAAGTCCAATGCCGGCATAAAGATTTATGAGAATAAGATACCTGTAAAAAATGAAGTCAAAGGAATTTGTGAACTGCTCGGGTTTGATCCTCTTTATATCGCAAATGAGGGAAAACTGCTTGCTTTTGTTTCGCCGGAAGATGCTGACATGGTTCTTTCGGCAGTCAGGGAAGATGAGTTCGGGAAAGACGCCTGCATAATAGGCGAGGTGGTATCCGGACATCCGGGAAAAGTTTTCCTTGAGACGGGAATCGGCGGAGTCAGAATGGTTGATATGCTCACAGGCGAGCAGCTTCCGAGAATCTGCTGAAAAGAGAGAAACGGTTATAAAATGAATTTCAAGGCAAAAGCATTCGCCATATTGATTTTCTTTTTTATTGGCACAGGCTGCAACCTGAAAAAAGAAGTTCTTATTTCCGGCAGAACCATGGGCACGACATATAATATAAAGGTTGTGACATGGTTTTATAAAGATACAGCGGAACTGAAAGATAAAATTGAAAAAAGGCTGAAAGATGTAAACAACAGCATGTCGGTTTTTATCGGTGAGAGCGAGATAAGCAGGTTCAATGCGTTTAACTCACAGGATAAGTTCATTATCACAGAAAACTTTTTGAATGTTATGACTGTTGCCCGGAGAATTTACAAACTTTCGGGAGGGGCTTGGGACGGAACAGTGTATCCTCTTGTTGATCTGTGGGGATTTGGCAGAACCGAAAAAGAGAAGCGGGTTCCTCAAAAAAAAGAGATTGAAGACCATCTTGCAAATGTCGGGTTCGATAAAATTGAGATATCTGAAAAAGGATATATTGCAAAGCGAAATCCGCTTGTCAGCCTTGACCTTGGTTCAATTGCCAAAGGATATGGTGTTGATCAGATGGCAGAAGTTATTAGAAATAATGGCATAATAAACTTTCTTGTTGAAATAGGAGGTGAAGTTTATGCCTCAGGATCTAAAATAGACGGCAGAGACTGGCTGGTCGGCATAAACATGCCATATAAAGATTCCCTTATTGACGATATTTATAAAACAGTGCGCTTAAAAAACAAGGCGCTTGCCACAAGCGGGGATTATAGGAATTTTTTCGAGAAAAAAGGGGCCGCCTATTCGCATGTCATAGATCCCAAAACAGGGTATCCTGTGAAGAACGGGATTGTCAGTGTTTCTGTTGTGGCCGATGACTGCACCTTTGCCGACGGGCTTGCAACGGCAATCATGGTCGCAGGGCATGAAAAAGGGATTGAACTTGTTGAAAGACTTCCCGGAGTTGAATGTCTTATTGTGATAAAGGATAAGGATGGAAAACTTACCGATTATTTTTCAAATGGGTTTGGAAATGATGAAAAGATCCTTTTTGAAAGATAACGGATTCTTCAATAAATCGATTTAGAATTCATTTGACAAGATTTTTATACTAATATAATCAACTTATTAGAAATATATATTTGTTAATTATTCATAACTGCTTGTTTTCAATATGATTCTACCAACTTTATTGTTTTTTTATTAATATCAATTTAATTCACACAGCATGAAGGGAGGAACGGGAAAATTGGAAATCATTGTTTTATTAAAACAGGTTCCATCAACCGAGTCGTTTGTAGGTATTTCCGAAAACGGTTTGTCGGTAAAGACGGACGATGTGAAGTGGGTAATTAATCCTTATGACGAATTCGCTGTGGAAGAAGCTCTCAGGGTTAAAGAGGCGCACGGCGGTTCGGTAACAATTCTTTCCACAGGGACGGAAAAGGCGGTTGAAGCAATAAGAACAGCGCTTGCAATGGGAGCCGATAAGGGCATATTGATAAACGACCCTGCCGCTTGCAACTGTGATGGATTGCAAACGGCAAAGATTCTTGCCGCGGTGATTAAGAATATGCCGTTTGATCTTATTATTGCAGGCCAGCGGGCTGTTGATGGAGACAATTATATGGTGGGGTCAGCGGTGGCCGAGTTCCTGAATATTCCGGCTGTTACAATGGTGATGAAAGAAGCGATAGCAGACGGGAGAATAACGTGCAACAGAACAGTAGAGGGAGGTATGGTTGTTGTAGAAGCCCCCCTTCCCGCACTTATAACAACTCAGCGGGGACTGAATGAACCAAGGTATGCATCCCTTCCAGGTATTATGAAAGCCAAGAAAAAACCTCTTGAAATTAAAAGCCTTAAAGATATCGGTCTTGATGTTGCCGGTATAGGCGCCACGAAGACAAAGATAATTTCACTCAAATATCCGCCCGAACGAAAGGGAGGAAAGATGATAGCAGGGGAGACCGCTGCAGATAAAGCCAAAGCGCTTGTCAAAGCCCTGCATGAAGAGGCCAAGGTTGTTTAATCATTTAAATTATGATGTTACCGTAAAAGTATGTTTTTGATCACTTCCTGAGCTTTCTCCCGGATCGCTCAATATCATTAGTATAAAACTTTTACGATACCGCCAATTTATTATAAGGAGATTGATATGTCTTGTGGAGTACTTGCAATAGCGGAACAGGTAAATGGTGTTTTCCGAAAGGTTACTTACGAAGCGCTCAGTGAGGGAAGGCGCATAGCGGACGGCCTGGGATGCGTTCTTTCAGTTGCGGTTCTTGGCTCCGGAATAAAAAGCAATTCCGAGTTATTGGGAAAATATGGGGCCGACAGGATCCTTGTTGCCGACGACGCCGTACTTGAAGAATACATGACCGACGCTTACACAAATGTCGTTGCCGGTATTGTAGCCAAAGAAAAACCTTGCGTAATTATTTTGGGGGCGTCCTCCCGTGGAAGAGATCTTGCGGCGAGGCTGTCCGCCAGACTCGACTCTCCTCTTGCAATGGATTGTGTTGCAGTAAGGGTTGAAGCCGGAAATGTTGTTGTGACAAGGCCTATGTACGGCGGGAAAATCCTTGCCGAAATCATGTTTGAAGGAGAGCCCCGGATTATTGCAGTTCGTCCCAATTCCATGATGATTGCCGAATCTCAAAAGGCAGGAGAAGTTGAAGTTATTGCTGCCGACAAAGGCAGTACTGATCTTAAATTCATAGAAAAGAAACTTGATACAGGCAAGGTCGAATTGACCGAAGCAGATGTGGTTGTGTCAGGTGGAAGGGGAATGGGAGGGTCTGATTATTCAGTAATAGAAAAGCTTGCCGGGATTTTTGGAGGAGCTGTCGGAGCTTCCAGGTCTGCTGTTGATGAAGGATGGAGGCCTCACTCGGACCAGGTCGGGCAAACCGGAAAGGTTGTTTCACCTAATCTTTACATTGCCTGCGGGATATCGGGAGCAATACAGCATCTTGCAGGGATGTCCTCATCAAAAGTTATTGTGGCGATAAACAAGGATCCCGAGGCACCTATCTTTGCAAAGGCAGATTATGGAGTTGCGGGAGATTTGTTTGAAGTTGTCCCTTTGATTACGGAAGAGATTAAAAAAGTCAAAGGTATATAGAAGATTGTTTTTCGGGGCTGCCTTGGTATAAAGGCGGCCTCTACTTTTTTGCAGCGGATAAAAGAACCGGGTTTTTATATGCCAAGACATAAAAAAAATGTCTATCTGGAAAGTTTAGGGTGCGCGAGAAATCTCGTGGACAGCGAATTGATGTTGGGAAGGCTTGCAAATGCGGGGTGGAATATTGTTCAGGATCCTGCAAGGGCACATACGATCATTGTAAATACGTGCAGTTTTATTGAATCCGCGACAGATGAATCTATAGACACTATTCTCGATTTTGCCGCTCACAAACAGAACAGCTCATGCCGCAGGCTGATTGTTACAGGTTGTCTTCCCGAGCGTTTCAGGGAGAAGATAGCAAAAACCCTTCCTGAGGTCGATTATTTTATCGGCACAGGTGCATTTGATAAAATAGTGCAGGCTGCCGAAGGAATTCCTATAGCGTCAGGATGCCTTTTGCCTGATCCCAACCTGACCGTTTTAAGTGAGCCCTCTGTGCCCAGAATAAGATCCGTTCAGCATATGGCATATATAAAAATTGCTGAAGGATGCAGCAGGCGATGCAGCTATTGCATTATTCCCAAGCT
>JAHJRK010000046.1 GCA_018830925.1 Pseudomonadota bacterium | reverse complement strand
CCTTCACATTTTCGGAACAGGAGAACCTTTCGGCGAAGTCCCGGTTTTTACAGGTCAGCCTTTTCCGGCCAATGCGGAAGCCATTGCGAAAAGCCGGATTCTGTTTTTCCCAAGGGCTGATTTTGTGGAGCTTATCACGGGAAATCCTTCCCTCGCCCTTAATATGCTTGCCGTTCTTTCAATGAGGTTGAGGCAATTCACGGTTCAGATAGAAAATCTCTCCTTAAAAGAGGTTCCGGGCAGGCTTGCATCATACCTGATATATCTTGCTGAAGAACAGGGTAAAGAGGATTCCGTCAGGTTAAGCATTTCAAAAAACCAGCTCGCAAGCCTTCTCGGAACTATTCCTGAGACCTTGTCGCGGATATTTTCAAAGATGACGGATATGAAACTTATTGAAGTCGAGGGGCGAAATATCAGGCTGCTTGACCGCTCAGGACTTATATATCTGGCAGAACACGGCAAAAATCAAACAGCTTCGTAAAAAGTCATTCTGCTGTGTTGCGCTTCATCCCCGCCCTGTTGAATTCTCGCTGCGCGAGACGGCAGAGCCGATTCAACAGGGTGAATCATTGCAGCGTACCAAAAAGTACGCTTCATTCCTCAAGATTCGCGCGCCTTGCATAATGAGCTTTTTACTTTGCTGTCTGAATTTCGGCTTTTTAAGATTTTATCAAAACTGGATGTTCTTCGAAGGCGTCAGAATAAGGAAAATTTTCACTTGAACCCTGGAACCCTCGAATCCTTGATCCCTGGATCACCAATTATTTTTTGGTGATCCCTATTTTTTCAATCCGGCAAGTTCCGAACTTAAAAGCCTGACGTGGCCCATCTCTTCTTTTATGATCGCTTCGATCTTGTCCCTGCCAAATTTTTCAGGAACGGCATCTTTCATGCCGAGATAAAAAATAATCGAATCTTTTTCAGCCTCTATTGCCGATTTCAGGATCTCTTTCATGGATGAACCGGGCTCTTTTTTTTCAAAAAAGACACGGGTATCGGCAAGAGCGCGAAGATATAGAGCGGCCTCATCCTGAGGATCGAAGACCGTGGATGTCTTTTCTTTTTCCTTCAGGGTTGCTCTTAATGAATGGAAACGCTTTTCGTGTTCGTCTTCCATCCCGGCAAGCTTGACCAGTAATGCCTTGCCGGCAGGATCTGAAATTCCATCTGCTGCATTTCTGTAAAATTTTGCTCCATTTCTTTCAAGCTGTTCCGCTATCTCAAACATCTCGTCTGCATTGAAATCGTAACTCATCGTATAATTTATCCTTTCTTTATCTTCTTTTTATATTTTGATGTCCTTAAGACGCCACCAGCCGTGGGGATCTCAAACCATAGCTTCAATGCCCTTTCGATCGACAAGGTTAAGCAGTTTGACCGCCGCAGGACCTGGCTTCTTCCCGCCTGACTCCCAGCTCGCCACAGATGTTTTACTGACATTCAGATAAGCTGCAAAAACCGCCTGACTGAAGCGATAGCGCAACCGTATCTGTCTGATTTCCTGTGGCTTATATGTCTTCACGGGCGGCAGACAAAGAGCATCAAATTCCCGCATCGTTACCTCATTCATGATACCCGCATTATGCAAACCCTTTGCCGTCTCATGAACGACGGAAAGAATACTGTCAACTCTCTTTTTCAATACAGTCCACCTCCTTTAACTCACCACAATGCAATGCCGCATTTATTTCTCCGGGTTTCAATGTGAGATAATATTTTGCCAGGCGCTTGAGTGCCTTCATCTCATCGTGTTCAATGTTGCCCTGGCTGTTCTTGGAAAAAAGATACAAAAAGAACGCCTTCCTGCCGGCCTGAAATCCGAGCAGGGTTCTCCAGCTCCCGCGTTTTCCCTGGCCGGGAATGGCAACCCGTTTCTTGAACAGGCCCGCTCCGAGATTTGCATCAATCAGACCTTTATTCATCTCAGATACTGCCTGACAAATATGAACATCTGTCAGCCCTTCGCGTCGAGCCAAACGTGAGAACACTTTTGAAAGATAAATATTCACAAGAAATTCTTTTGTAGTCGTTTACTGTATAGCCCAGCTATACACATATAGTCAAGCTTTTATTCTTCCATTTGATCCGAATCGTATCCTTCCTCCCATACTGCGGGGGATCGCCGCTTTAGCGGAGGGAATACCATCAATTCTGCCGACAGGTTCATATGATACCCTGATCAATGAATTATCCGTACTAACAACGTCTCTTACCCTGTACAGTTGAATCCCTGTTTCCTGCCTGGTGACAACAGGGAAACCGTGCGGGCCATTGATATATTTCATCGGGCCCTTTGATTCCGGATAGGCGGATACGAACCGGCAGTGATCAGAAATTCGTGCAGACAATAATTCATCGGCAAGTGCAGAAAATGAAGCTGCCTGTTCAGGAACTAAAGATGAAAACGCTTTATCGATCTCAAATCCTATGCTGTTGCGGGCACATGCAATACTTGCAAGCATTGTCGTCCCT
>JAHJRK010000045.1 GCA_018830925.1 Pseudomonadota bacterium | reverse complement strand
TTGTCTAGATCGATTTTGTCCTGTGGTCTTCCGCTAGCTTCTTTTGCGCGAATCAAGTCAGATCTCGAAATAAACGGAAACTTAAAGTCGTCCAATTCGACGAATTCACGGTTTTTCCACGCATCTTCAAAGTCAACTCCTGGAATCGACATCATAATATCAACCCGTAGAGGCGGTCTTCCCATCTGGTAGAAATAATCCTTGTTGGTGAAGTCATCTGCGTTAAGATCAGCCAGCGGCGCCCCAAACTCTTTTAGCGCTGAATACACCGCGTTTGCATTCTCTGTGTCAGTTGCTATCCACACATCAAGGTCTTTCGTGAATCGTGGCTCGCTGTATTTCATTACCGCATAGCCACCCACAATAAGATAGCGAATCTTATACTTTTCGAAAAGATTCAACAGTTCTTTGAAGTCGGGATTCGTCAGCATTTATACCTCGGATCAAGAAGTAGTCATGAAGCATTTCCGTTACAGCCTCGAAAATGGCACGATCACCCTGGGATTGCCAAAAACAAATATCAAATGAACGACTTTCATCCGTGATACGCTGATATTTTTCCTCAATTAGTCCCATTTATTCTCCTGCCGAACAATGTTTAGATTGATCCGCATAAGACGCAGTTGCTGCGGCGTTGATTGCAGCAATATAACTATCAAGATTAGAACGTTGCATCTTAAGGAATAATTCATCAAGGCACATTATGCGGATCAGCATAAAAAACCTCCGTTTCAGGAATACAGGGGAATTAAAAATTCGTTTCTCTCTTATCACAATTCTTAAATTTAATAAAGTTACGTTTATTTTATCAAGCTGTTCAAGTGCTCAGGGAAAGAATGCTCGAAGTTACCGGCAAATGAAATCATGTTGCCTGCGTAATGTTTCGGATCACCATTTTGATGTGGATCAATTAATTGCTAATAACAATTTTACCTCACCTTTCCTATCGGGAAGGCCTGTCCGCTTATTGATATTGTGGGATACTGGGCTTTCTTGAATATCTTCTCGGCCAGGATAGGCACTTCATTGTCCACATAATCCGCAAGCTCAGTCGTTCTCACATAACCTGTATTTCCCTTGTCGGCTTTTCCTTTCAATCCTTCTGCCAGCACGTAAGTAAACAATCCATGACCCTGATAGCCCTCCAGCGCTTCCTGTATAGAAGTAGATGCCGAAAGAATGGTCGAGCCCACCGCCCGGCTCAGGATCTTCATCGCCGTGTCCTCGCTCATGCCTCTCGTCAGCATCGCCACCTGGATTGCCTCACCCAAAGCCCCCGCATTACACGTGTCGATGATGATCAGCTTTTTTGTGGCAGGGATATTGCCGATAAGTTCCTTGAATACCGACTGGCCAATAGCATCGGTCTTGAGTCTCTCTGTACGCGTTGATCCTACATTCGAGGTGATGAGAAAATATTCTCCATCGTCAACTGTGCCATGGCTTGCCACATATAAGACAAACAAGTCATCAGGGTTTAAAGACTGCATGGTTTTAAGTTCTTTTAAGATGTTTTCCCTTGTCGTCTCTTCTTTGGAGGAAAGCTGTTTCACTTCTACTTTGTCGAAAAGAGATGAAGCGCCCTTCTTAAGTGTGTCGGCAAAGAGAGTTGCATCTGCTACGGCATAATTAAGTTGGAGTTTGGGGTTTTTATACTCGTTGATGCCAATGACCACTGCATAAAGAGAAGGTTTGCCGATGGATTTAAATGCTGCTGTGATTTCATAAATAGCGTCTGTGCTTTGCATGGTATTGTCGGCATTAAAGGCGATAGCCCGTACGGAGTTCAAACCACTTGAAAGTTTTAGTTTATATGTCTTATGGATTTCGTTCTGACTGGAAGCGACAATATTTACGCCTCTGGTGCTGTCCAGCATAACTGCGGAACCATTGAGATAAAGTCTTATATCGCCAATTCCTCCACCGGCATCGGTAATTTTCAAGGTGATAGCGGCATCGCTTTTGTCAATACTTTTGGACGTATCCACTATCGCTACAACGGGAGGAGGTTTTACATCCGCCACGTTTTTGAGTTCCTTCAAAGACCCGCCGGAAAG
>JAHJRK010000381.1 GCA_018830925.1 Pseudomonadota bacterium | reverse complement strand
GAGACCTTTGCATAACGCCCCCTTTTGCCCGATTACTGCGTCAGGCTCAAATTTCAATCCTCGAAATACTCAATGTATTCCTGTGGTTGAAATTATCGCCTTCCTTGTACTTGGCCAAAATTGGACGTTCTTCAAAGGTCTCGCATCCTGCCAATGCGTGGTTGTCATGAATGTTTCTTTACCCACTGCGGCATAAGAGTTTATTTTTTCGATTGCATCAAGTATATGTTGAAGATAAACGGTGTCGTCTTTCATAAGGAAAGAGCGCTCTGTAAAATATTATCTTTCAGGTATGGTGAAATCGCATTCACTGTAACGACATCAACTTTCCGTTGAATCAAGTCTTCAAGATCATGCTTTATGGCGATAATGTCAAGGAGCGACCGATCACGTTCCATTTCCACCAGCAAATCAATGTCGCTGTCCGGTCGTTCTTTGCCTCGCGCATAGGAACCAAATATCCTCAGATTTCGGGCGCCATGTTTCATTGCGATGCGAAGAATCTCTTCCCGGTTTTCTGTAAGTTTTTTGCTTATGGGCATAATGAATATCTCCGAAAATCGCTATTTGCTTGTAAATATAGGACAATAGTAAATAGATGTCAAGGAGCTTTCCGGGGTCTTAGAAATAGGGGGACAGTGCCCCTGTTTTAAAGATACCTTGAGGATGGAGTTCTGCTTCTGATCCGGAAGATGAAAAATGCAAAGCAACATATAACCGAATAAAAAAGTTTTCCTTCGTGAACCGAAACAGCG
Organism: Pseudomonadota bacterium; assembly: GCA_018830925.1. Classification (GTDB taxonomy): domain Bacteria; phylum Desulfobacterota; class Desulfobacteria; order Desulfobacterales; family RPRI01; genus RPRI01. The sequence continues at coordinate 3,103 of JAHJRK010000381.1, read as the reverse complement.
AGCCCATTCCCCGCCGAATGTCCGCCGCAGAAACTTTTATAAAACAATCCGTTTTCATGTAATATGAGATTCTTCTTGCGCTATTCGCGAATTGCGAATATAGTCACGCCATGAATCTTAAACCTCAGGATATATTTATTCTCTTGAAGATCGTCGCGCTGGGTGAAAGCCGATGGTCTTATGCATCCCTGGCCGGTGATCTGTTTATGAGCTCTTCCGAGGTCCATGCCGGTATAAAACGCGCGGTTGCAGCCCGCCTTATGGATTCACATAGAGGTTGCCCCTTGAAGAAGTCGTTGGAAGAATTCCTTATTCATGGCGTAAAATATGTTTTTCCGCCGGATCATGGCGGTCTGACCAGGGGAGTTCCTACCGGGTATGCCGCACCACCTCTCAATAACATTATATCCATGCCGGAGGAACCTCCCCCCGTATGGCCAGATCCGGATGGCGACACCCGAGGGTATGGATTTTCGCCTCTCTACAAGTCTGTGCCGAAGGCCGCTTCAATAGACAAAAGACTTTATGAATTATTGGCTATTGTCGATGCCATTCGCGATGGCAGAGCCCGCGAAAGAAACATCGCCATCAAAGAACTCAAAGCCCGTTTAGGATCACCATGATTAACAACAAAGATATAAATATCAGGATGATCATCCATGTAGCCAAACATCTTGGCGACCTGAAAGATAAGGTCGTTTTCGTGGGGGGTTGCACCACAGGATTATTCATTACTGATCCTGCCATGCCGGAAGTCCGGGTTACGCAGGATGTGGATGTCATTGTCGAAGTTGCTTCACGGCTGGAATACTACAAGCTTGAGAATGCACTTCGGACCAAGGGGTTCATACAGGATATGAGTGAAAATGCGCCGGTCTGCCGCTGGTTGGTTGACGCGATCAAAGTCGATATCATGCCGACGCAGGAAGATATTCTGGGATTCTCAAACCGCTGGTATCTACCAGCCATTAAGAATGCAGATCTTGTTGAGTTGGAAGAAAAACTTACCATTCAACTTGTAGCACCCTCCTATTTCCTCGCGACCAAGATTGAAGCTTTCAAAGGACGTGGAGGTGGTGATTATATGGCAAGTCATGATATGGAAGACATAATGATCGTGCTGGATGGCCGTCCGGAAATCGTTTCTGAAATCAGAAATTCATCAGATGATCTGAAAATCTTCTTATCTGGTACTTTTCGAACACTTCTGGCAGATGGAGAATTCGTTGACGCGATTCCGGGTCATCTGGCACCCGATCGGGCAAGCCAGGCAAGATTGCCGCGACTTATGAAATGCCTTGAGGAAATATCAAAGATTTAAGATGCTGAGCGGTAGAAAGGCGCGTTTTGCGGGCAACAATCATGCAAGAGGGCTGTCCTGCTAAATATCATAGTCCCTGTTTTTATTGACATCCGAAATTACTTACATTATTGAATTTCCGGAAGGAAATACATCTCGGGGAGAATGACGATATTCAATCGATTATTTCCTCGAAGTACCAAACGAATCATCTTTATGGAGGTTTTTGAACAAATGAATCCTATTGCACAACAGCTAAACGAGGCTATTGAAAAGGGAAATCCAAACCTGCTTGATATGTTGTCTGTTATGGGAAAGAATCTTTTTTTCCCGAAAGGCATATTGAGCCAGAGCGCTGAAGCAAAACAGAAAGCACACAAGCTGAATGCCACTATTGGAATAGCGAAAGAAAACGGCAAAATAATGCATTTTTCTTCAGTAATGTCCATGCTGGAGGGCCTTGAGCCGGAAGAGGCTTTAACCTATGCTCCTTCTTTTGGAATTCCGGAACTGAGGAAAACATGGCAGAGTGCTCTTTATGAAAAGAATCCTTCCCTTTCCGGTAAAAATATCAGTCTGCCTGTTGTAACCTGCGGCATTACCCATGCTATAAGCATGGTTGCGGATATGTGGGCCGATCCCGGCGATGTGGTAATTTTACCTGACATGATCTGGGGAAATTACAACATGATCTTAAATGTCAGAAAAGGAGCAAGAATCAGCCAGCACGCAACTTTTAATGAAAAGGGCGGATATAATCTTGCCGCATTTGAGCAACTGATTAATTCGGAAGCTAAGAAAAGCGGTAAAATAATTGTTCTCCTTAATTTCCCGCATAATCCGACCGGTTATACGGTAACTAAAAAGGAAGGTGACGGCATTGCAGATATCCTTTTCAACGCTGCCTCAAAAGGAACAAAGATAATAACTGTATGTGACGATTCATATTTCGGGCTTTTTTATGATGATGAAACTCTTAAAGAATCAATATTTGCCCGTATCAGTGACAGATCTCCAAATTTGCTTGCTGTCAAGGTCGACGGAGCCACGAAGGAAAACTTTGTATGGGGATTAAGGGTCGGCTTTATTACCTACTGTTGCAAAATAGAGGGAGATCCGGCGCCTGTGTACGACGCGCTTGAGAAAAAGACAGCGGGATGCATCAGGGGCAATATATCGAATGCTTCACACTTGAGCCAGTCCGTTGTTTTAAAATCAATGAAGGACAATAATTATCCTAATGAAAAAAATGAAAAATTCGAGATATTAAAGAAGAGGGCGATCAAGGTAAAAGAAGTTCTTTCGGATCCAAAATACAATAAGGCCTGGGATGTTTATCCTTTCAATTCAGGATATTTCATGTGTATAAAGCTTAAAAATATTGAGGCCGAAACGCTAAGGCTTCATCTTCTTGATAAATATGGTGTTGGTCTGATTTCCACTGGGAAAAACGATCTTAGAGTTGCCTTTTCCTGCCTCGATGAAAAGGATATACAGGAGCTTTTTGATATAGTTCTGCAGGGGACAGAAGATTTAAAAAGATAGGATTCAAGGGGTCAAGGGGGGCAAGGAAGGATCGTAAATCGTTGATCGTGAATCGAAAAGTGAAGACTCGCCACTAAGACACAAAGACACAAAAAACAATTCTTAGTGACTTCGTGGCTTAGTGGCTGTAACTCAACTTTCGGGTTTAAGGTTTTATAATAATCAAATTGTTCTTTGACAAACCAATACACTCCCAGGCTGTTTCTACTATTGCATCAAAAAAGGCGGCTGCCGTTTTCTCGCAAAAAGTACCGAGTT
>JAHJRK010000044.1 GCA_018830925.1 Pseudomonadota bacterium | reverse complement strand
GGCTCCTAGGCGTCTGTGAAATCGGTAGGCGGATTCTTCAAAAGCGGCCTGAATTTGGCTTTATCGTTTGCCTTCATATATGCCTCATCGGCGGAAATCCAGCCCCTGTTGTATAAATCCATTATTGCGTCATCCAAAAGCTGCATGCCGTATTTTTTGCCTGTCTGCACCATGGAGTTTAGCTGGTGTGTTTTTGACTCCCTTATAAGATTGCGGACGGCCGGCGTTCCGATCATGATTTCAAGGGCCGGGCAGCGCCCCTTCTTGTCGATTCTTTTGAAAAGAACCTGCGCGATTATAGCCCTTATTCCGTCGGATAATGTAGAGCGGATCTGGGACTGCTCGCTTGCGGGAAAAACTTCAATAATACGGTCAACTGTTTTTGCCGCGCTTGAGGTGTGGAGGGTGCCGAAAACAAGGTGGCCTGTAGATGCCGCTTCAATGGCAAGCGATATGGTTTCAAGGTCACGCAATTCACCGACAAGAATGATATCCGGATCTTCACGGAGAGCTCCGCGCAGAGCCGAGCTGAATGATTTTGTATGCAAACCGACTTCCCTGTGGTTTACAATGCATCCCTGGCTCTGGTGAACGAATTCGATAGGATCTTCAATAGTGATAATATGATCTTTTCTCTGCTTGTTTGCCACGTCGATAATTGCGGCAAGAGTTGTCGATTTCCCGCAGCCGGTCGGCCCGGTAACAAGAACAAGACCTCTCGGAAGGAGGGCAAGTTTCGACATTACAGGAGGAAGTCCGAGCTGCTCTGCGGTCAGGATTGTGCTTGGAATTTCCCTGAAAACGGCTCCGACTCCGAATTTTTGCATGAAAAAATTTGCGCGGTAACGCGCAAGTCCCGGAACTTCATAACCAAAATCTATATCCCCGGTTTCTTCAAATTTCTTTACCTTATCTTCGGGAGCTATTTCATAGATCATGCCTCTTAAAGTATCAGAGTCAAGAACCTTGTATTTTATTCTTTCAATATCGCCTCTTATTCTCAGGGCAGGAGGCTGTCCTGAAATAAGATGTAGATCCGAAGCGCCCTGCTCATTCATAAGTTTGAAAAAAGCATCAATTTTTGCCATTTGTAAACTCCTGCCTGAATTGATTTTCAGTTTCCGGATGGACCAGTTATATAAAGCTCTCTAAGAAACAATAACGGTAAAAGTGTAAATAAAATTAGAACAGACTAAGCCGCTGTAAAACAAAGTAATCATCTGGATGCCAAAAACGGCATAAGGAGCTGTAACTAAAGGATCAAAAAAAGCACTAGTTCTTTCGTAACGGCTCCTAAACAGACTGCGCGAAAAGCTTAACCTTTGCATCCTCTTCGTCCATTGCTTTCTGCTCCCCTCTGCCCATATCGAGAAGCTTGGAGTGAGCTTCGATTACGGAGGCAATACGGACTTCCAATTGAATCCGCTGGCGCTTGAGCTCTGAAATATCTTCCTGTAACTGGACCAGCCTGTTGCTTGTCCTGCTTAAAATCTTTTCGGCTTTTACTTCAGCATCTGCAATAATTACTTCAGCCGATTTCTGCGCATTGTCTTTCATCTGCTCCAAAACGCTCTGGGAATTTAAAAGAGCCAGTTTAAAAGTTTCTTCCCTGCTCAGGTGCTTTTGTATATCCTGCTTCAGTTTGTCAATTTCGTTTTTTAGTGTCTCATTTTCATTCATAAGTAATTGAAAGGCGTCTGCAATGTCTTCGAGAAACCCGTCGACTTCCCGGACATCGAATCCCCTGAAGCTTATTTTAAATTTGTGCTGAAGAATATCAAGAGGCGTCATTTTCATATATCCTCCTTAACAGATAAAATAAAATCATGAAAGTGTAAAGGCAAGCTTTGCAATGCTGCTAACCAGAAATTTTTCAAGAAACAGTATTCCCAGAATAACGATAATCGGCGAAACGTCTATACCACCCATGTATGGAACTCTAGATCGAATAGGATGAAGAACGGGTTCGGTTATATTGTGAATAAACCTGACGATTTGATTATACGGATCCGGATTTACCCATGACAAAACAGCACGTGCAATAATTATCCACATGTAAAAGTTCAACACATAATGAATTACCGTAGCTAAAGCATCCAGAAAATTTCCTAGAATGAACATGAGGGATATAACCTTTCAGATAACATGCGTATAATAAAGATAATTTCTGTTTCTCAATTCAAGCAATTCTGTTATAAATAATTATATTTTCGTAGAATAGTCAAGAGATTTCGTTAAAATTCATTGAGATGCGTAAAACTGACGTTTGACAATAAGCGAAAAGGATTTGGAGGTAAAATGGCAAAGCTAAGCAGGAAAACCGGTTTTATCGGCGCCGGAAACATGACCGAAGCATTTATCGGAGCCGTTACCAGGGCGGGAATCATTCCTTCAACGATGATATATGCAAGCGATGTGAACTCAGAGCGGCTCAACATGTTGAAAAAAACTTACGGCGTATCAGTCATGGATGATAATTTTAATGTTTTTTCAATGTGCGATATAGTAGTTCTTGCCGTAAAGCCGCAGCAGATGTCAGATGTTTTATCTCAGATTACAAGCCGCAATGATTACGGCATAGAGCGCAGAAAAATAGTAATCTCCATAGCAGCCGGAGTTCCTTTGGGGAAACTTGAAAGTTTCCTGTACGCTCCTCTTGAAAAAGAGAAGAGCGGTAACCTTCCGATCATAAGGGTTATGCCGAACACTCCGGCTCTTGTTCTGGCGGGCATGTCCGGGATGACACCGAACAGGAATGCCGTACCGGATGATATCAATACCGCAAGAACCATTCTGGAATCGATGGGGAAAGTGATTGAGTTTAAGGAGGAAGCTCTTGATGCCGTAACCGCCCTTTCAGGTTCAGGGCCGGCCTATGTTTTTTATCTTATCGAATCCATGATTCAGGGAGGCATAAATATGGGGCTTGACCCTTATGACGCGTCAATACTTACGATTACGACTTTGAAAGGATCCGTTGCCCTGATTGAGGAGATAGGAGAATCTCCGGAATTATTGCGCAGGCGTGTTACTTCTCCCGGAGGGACAACCGAGGAGGCGTTCAAGGTGCTGGAAAAAAAGAGGGTAAAGGAAACGATAATTGAGGCTATGGCCGCAGCAGCAAGGCGCTCGAAAGAGCTCAGCCGGTGAATATCATGTTTACTGAAACAGTTTCATATTCGGCCGCCTTTATTGCAGGACTCATCTCTTTTTTTTCTCCCTGCATATTTCCACTTATTCCCGGGTATTTTACATTCATCACAGGATTTTCGCTGGATCAACTGACAGGTGAATATGATGTCCGGATAAGAAAAAAAGTATTCTTTTCAACTGCTTCATATGTTTTGGGCTTTTCAGCGGTTTTTATCCTGATGGGTGCATCCGCTTCATTTCTTGGCGGGATTGTTTTTGAATATCGGCAGATAATCAGAGTAGTTGGCGGCCTGATTGTAATTTTACTTGGAATTCATTTAACCGGTATAATACGCATCAGGAGCCTGGAATTTGAAAAGAGGATTCAGGTAAGAAATAAACCTCTTAATTATATAGGAGCGTTTCTTGTAGGAACGGCTTTCGGGGCAGGCTGGAGTCCATGCATCGGACCCTTGCTGGGCTCCATACTGATATATGCCGGCAGCCGGGAGACGGTTTACGAAGGCATTTTTCTTCTTGCTCTCTATTCAGCAGGACTTGCCGTTCCGTTTATAACAATATCTATTTTCATAAATTTTCTTATGAAATTTATGAAAAAAGCGACTTTTGCAATGAAATATATTAACACTGCCGCTGGGATACTGCTAATTATTGTAGGGCTGCTCCTTGTTACAAACAGACTTTAGTCATTAAAGCCTGCGGCGCAGGAGAAAGAGTGAAATGAGAAAAATAAAATCAGCAGGCCTTGTTGTTCTGGCTTTTTTATGCACATCCCTGTGGGTGTCACAATATGCCTTTTCCTCTGATAATATAAAGTGGCACTCATATAAAGAAGGCATGGAATCAGGAAAAAAGAACCAGAAAAAGGTCTTTCTATATTTTTATTCCGATTCTTGCGGATATTGCGAGGAGATGGAAAAAGTAACGTTTAAGGATATATCGATAATTGATATTCTCGATAAAAATTTTATTTCCGTAAAAGTGAATGTGGATAAAGAAAGAAAGGCTGCCGCCGACTATCGTGTAAGAGGGGTGCCAAGCAACTGGTTCATAAAGGAAAACGGAGAAACCATAAGTAATCTTCCGCGCTATGTTCCGCCGGAAATATTTTCCGTTGTTCCGAACTATATTTATACCGACAGCTATAAAAGCATGTCGTTTAAAACTTATGTAAATAACTACATCTCTTCAGGGAAAAAATTTTTAAAATAAAGATTACCTCAAAAAGAGTTGGTGATCC
>JAHJRK010000380.1 GCA_018830925.1 Pseudomonadota bacterium | reverse complement strand
ATCCAGTGCGATTACAACCTTAAAATACTCAACGGCTTTATCGAGTTTACCTGTATGGTAATAAGTATAGCCCAAGCCATACGCCGTCAGTTGGTCTTCCTGATTTATCTAAAATGATTTTTCAAAACACTCAATAGCCTTTTTGTAATCATTTTCATTTCCGTAAATACTGCCTAAATTTCGGAGTGCGTATGAATTTACAGGATCTATCTCCAGTGCTCTCAGAAAATATTCTTTGGCCTTTTTATCGTCAGCAAGCCGTGAGTGGGCAAATCCCAGCGCCACATAAGCGTTTGAATAATTTGGATAGCATCGCACACATTCGGACAGGGTTTTTATAGCTTTGTCAGGTTCATCCAATTCTGTATAGCACATGCCGAGATTATAAAGGATGTCCTTGTCCTGAGGGTCACTCTTTAGAAGTTCCTCCAATATGTCCCTTGCGCCGTCAAGTTTGTTGGCCTTGATCAGCATAAGTGCGTAGTTTATGTCCTTAATCATTTTATTCCTTTGCTCAACTCGCTGTACAGGTTTTTGGCTTCGGCGTATATACCAGCATATTCTTTTGCCAAAGTCTGTTGTGGTATTCGGACAAACATCGTTTCCAGAACGCTTTTACCGGCATCACGTTTACCAGCCATCCGGTAAAGAAGCGCTAAACCGTAATATGCGTTGGGCATATTACCGCCCTTAATGGCCTGTTTAAACATTACTTCCGCCTTCTGGAAATCGCCTTTCTCAAGCATCAGAGCGGCGTAGTTGCAGGTCAGCATTGCATCATCGGGATGGTGTTGAAGACAGAGGTCATAATAGAATGCGGCCACATCCAAGTTGTGTTCATTTCGGGCGTAAATATTTCCGAGGGATATTGCTGCATCATTATCAGTCGGGTTCAATTGCAGGACTTCCTGGAATATCTTCTTGGCATTCTCGATATTATTCAGTTCCAGATATGCCTTTGCCATATTCCGGCGGGCATCAAGGTTTTCTGGTATCACGGCAAGGACTTCCTTAAAGAGGTTCAGGGCTTTTACAAGCTGACCTTTTTGCGCCTCTTTAACTCCTTTGTGGAGTTTTTCCATGGCCTCTTTGTACTTTTCCGGTGTTGCATCCCGGAATTCAATGTGTATCATTTCGCCTTCGACCACAATATCCATTACTTCTGCAATCACACCATAAAGCTTCTTGATACGGGTAATCACGTCCTGTTCAGTATATTCAGCAGGATCGAATCGCTTACCCGGTGCGATCATGATGTCTTTCAATGGGATTAATATTTTCATCTGAGGTTCTTTCAATGATTAAAGCTATAGGTTTTATCTGGGTCAAAATAATCTATGCCCTTTGTTCCGAGCATGCCGATTTCTGAAACAATACGGAATATTTCATCGCGTGATTTGCCGGCAAATCTTTGAAGAGCGTCGAGGCAATAGTAAAAAAATCAATATTATTTGACGGATCCAGAATGATATCTTTTAATGGAACAGAAACAATTATCATAAGTTAGTGCTCTTCAACGATCTAATTTTATAGAGATTTTGTGAAAAGACTTATTGCGTTCGGACGATTTGCGAAAGAAATTCTTTTTTCAGGAATCGAGATTAGCTGAAGTTATCTCTGTATGTCAAGGGTAAAGGCTGACAGGGAAAGACGGAGATTGAGGTTTTCATCCGGCACCCGGCATGGTAGGTGAATTCAAGTTGAAAGTGTAACCCTTGATCTATGCTGGAACACTTCATGGGATGACTGGTAGCTCAGGTACTTTCTTAGTTTATGATCAAGCTTTTTTACCGTAAATGCAAGATCTCCTTTGGAGGCCACTGCAAAAGGTATTGACAATCTGTAGCCAGCTGGATACAACTTGCTTATGATTGAAATTCGCAAGACTGACCTTTACACCAAGTGGCTTGATGGGTTTGATTGACGTCCGTGCGCGGGCGCGTATTCTGGTACGGGTCGAGCGTTTAGCCGCCGGAAATCCTGGAGATGTCAGGTCCGTGAGCGAAGGCGTTTCAGAATTGCGGATCGACTACGGCCCCGGCTATCGGGTGTATTACAAAAAGCACGGGCGGGAGGTGGTAATTTTGCTGGCCGGCGGTTACAAGCGTACCCAGGCCAGCGATATCAAAACAGCCTTGCGCCTTGCACGCAATCTGTAGGAGCGTATCATGACCAAAACCATCACTACTCGTTACGATGTTGCCGAACACCTTCGCACCCCGGAAGAAATGGCTGCTTATCTTGAGGCTTGCCTTGAGGAGGCAAATGGGGATGCAGCCTTCATTGCCAAAGCTTTGGGCGATATTGCCCGCGCCAAGGGTATGTCTCAGGTGGCGCGTGATGCCGGCCTGTCTCGCGAAAGTCTTTACAAGGCACTCTCCGGGGAACGAAGTCCGGGCTTCGACACAATCCTTAAGGTTATAAAAGCACTAGGGTTGAAATTGCATGCTGAAGCAGGTCTCCTTGCCGGCTCAGCGACCCAACAAAACCCACAAGCCGACGCTCGTACCCCGCGTGGTTGAGCTTCGCGTCAAACATTCGGAGAAATCGTAATGCAAATGGCTGACATTCCATTTGGAATAACCGACTGGGCGTCCATAGAGCGAACTGAGCATAAAGGTCAGACAGGCGTCGCTTACTGGCGTACCCGAAGCTTTGGCGGTATCCGCGTCCGGATGGTTGAGTATTCGCCGGATTACCTGGCTGACCACTGGTGCGTGAAAGGACACATTATCTTGTGTACCGAGGGCGAACTGCACACCGAGCTCAAGGACGGTCGGAAGTTTGTTCTCAAACCAGGCATGAGTTATCAGGTCGCTGACAATGGTGAGCCACATCGCTCCTTTACTGAGATTGGAGCAACGCTTTTTATTGTCGACTGAAAGGGATGCACAACATCTATATGCCCTTCAGTGGTCAGGAAATAACTTCTTCCATAGATCAGAGCGTTAGAGAAAACCGGAATTCCGCGTCTTATGCGGATCAAGCTAAACAGTTGGAGTCATAAAAAAACTACATGATTGAAATTGGAAATTATCCCCGGGAAATCAATGAATTCAAAGATAACGGATTGGTTTGCTACTGCTTTGAATATACGAGGAAAGATATTGAAAAAGATTATCTGGATAACGGTCGCTCAGTGCTCTTTGAAAAAATTGCATTTGAAAAAAAGGCCGGGGGCTGTAATTGCGCTGTGAAAAATCCTAAAGGACGCTGATGTTTGTCTGATGTCCGCCAGTTGGTGGACAGACTTTGAAGCGCCCTGCCGCAAGTCCGCCCGCCATATCCGCCATAAAGATTGGCGGACGTGCCGCTGGCGGGACCTTCGGCGAGTAATGCGCTCGCTGTTTCGATTCAAAGAGGAGATGTTTATGGAAAATCTGACAGAGGGATATCCGGTAGTCATTGAAATTCCCGTGGCATGGGGAGAGATGGACGCTTTTCAGCATTTAAACAACATCGTTTATTTCAGGTATTTTGAAAGCGCCAGGATCGCTTATTTTGAAAAACTCGACCTTCTCGAACTGATGACCCAAAAAGGTATCGGGCCCATTCTTGCATCCACATCCTGTAAATTCAGGATACCATTGACATATCCTGATAAAGTCCTTTCCGGCGCAAAGGTGTCAAAGATCGAAAAAGACCGTTTTACAATGAATTATATTGTAGTCAGCACGAAACTTGAGAGGGTAGCGGCAGAGGGTGAAGGTCTTATTGTGGCTTACAACTACAGGGAGAACAAAAAAATCACAATACCGCAAAATATGCGTGATCGCATCATGAATATCGAAAAGAGTGCCGGTTCCGCCCATATAAAATAACTTGACAAATTATTTATTTGGTTTAAGTTTAGAATCAACATAGGCAGAATGCACACAAAGATGTGAGCTTTCTACCGCTGTGATAAGGAGACAAAGACGTCTGATTCCCATGTTTTGGCGGGAACAACGTCTTTTTTGTTTTTAATGGTACCGACGGTTTTGTAATACCCGAGAGCTTTGGATCGGATGTTATGCAAACGGCTCTAATCTTGAAGTTGACAGGATGGAAAACAACAAATGATAAAAAAATATAAACCGAAAATTACGCTGTTTCATTGCATCAACGCGTTTGATGACTGCGCGTCACTTCCGGTTTCCT
>JAHJRK010000379.1 GCA_018830925.1 Pseudomonadota bacterium | reverse complement strand
GATGCCCAGAAGACGATGGGGATTATCATAGCACTGCTCGTTGCTTCAGGCCACATGGATAGTACGGTCACGCTCTCGCTAACCGATTTTTCCACTTTATGGATCATACTATCCTGCCATCTCGCGATGGCCTTAGGCACTGCATTCGGCGGCTGGCGGATCGTCAAAACAATGGGCATGAAAATCACCAAGCTGAAACCCGTAGGCGGCTTTTGCGCAGAAACTGCAGGCGCCCTGACTCTCTTTTTCGCAACCCACGCAGGCATTCCGGTTTCAACCACCCATACCATTGCCGGGTCAATCGTCGGAGTTGGAGCAACTACAAAGCTTTCAGGCATAAAATGGGGCATTGCAACACGTATTGTCTGGGCGTGGATAATAACGATTCCTGCCTCCGCCCTTGTTGCCTCTTTGTGCATGTATGGAATACAGCTTTTTCATCCTCGTTTTTAAAGATTTGATAATTACTGATCAACCACTTCTGATTTTCCCGGTAATTTTTTGAAGTTCCCGCAGCAAGCTATGGGGAATGCGCAAAAAAGATCGATTTTATAACGCTGGAGATCCCCGCAAGTTTAGGAGTTCACCGAAAACTTTAGAATAACTTGTTAATGTAATAATGACAGGAGGATCGTATGAAGGATATTGGAAAAGTTTCCCGCAGGGAATTCATCGCGACCACGGCTGCCGTCGGAGCGTGCATGTGCGGATTGAACGGTTGCAACATCCTATTGCCCCAGACTGGCGATGCACTCCAGATTCATTCATCGGCCTATGAGATTTCAGAGTCAAATAAGAAAGTCGAAATAATCATAGATACCGGGAAAGCCCCCGATCTGATGAATGTGGGAAGCGCCGTTAAAATAATTGACTCCCGGATAAATGATCGAATAATTATTGCAAATACGGGAGAGAGTGATTTTACCGCATTATCATTATCTTGCACCCATAATGGAGCTGAAGTCGAGTATAAACACGACCGGAAAATATTTAAGTGTGTCAGTTACAATCGGGCCGAGTTTTCCCTGGACGGACGGTCGATTGATAGTATGAATTTAAAGACTCTAAAAACATATCCGATCCGCCGTCAAAATGAAAAATTGATTATTTTCTTTGAAGTGTAGGTGATTTATTCCCGCCGACAAAGAGAATATAAATGTTCAATATCCGGAATTACTGCAGTTTCATCAAGGCGGTTGTTGTTTTTCAACAAATCATTGGAAAGGAAGAAAAGTTTTAGGCTGAAAACCTCTCGTAAACAGAAAAGCCAATAGGCTGAAATAGTCCTCAGAAAAATTAACCGGTTGCTCAGGCGGACGCACTCCGCTACGCTCTCTGCCCCCTTAGCTTATCGTTGACCGGAAGCGAAACAGGATATGTCATTTTATTAAGCTGTTAACATAAATTGATTGCTGAAACGGCTAAAGGCTTCTAACCCGATTCCTCAACTCTTCCGGAAGATGTATCTGAAGATGGTTCTCTTCCAGAAAATCATAATACCCGTATACTTTTTTTCCCATGAATTCCATCTGAACGGCGCCGACCGGACAGTTGTTAACGCACCCCAGGCAGGCGATGCACGCATCTGTATTCACATGATTTTCCCCAAGATCAATGGCGTCCACCGGGCATTTTTTCAGGCATGTACCGCACTTGATGCATTTTAATTCGTCGATGGTATGATTGGATATGAAAAGCTTGGTCGTCCATATGGAAGGGGAGTTCTTGATCAGTTCCCGGAAATCGCACTCTTTTTCGATTTCAATGCCCTGCCCCTGGTGCACGCGGTCTAATATCAATCGGGCATACGTCCGCATCCGGTCATAGGCGATCTCATCCGGAAGATGTTTGTATTCCAGCACACGCGCTTCATTTCCGTATGACCAGGTAATGGCAAACGTGGACATGTTGCCGAAGGCTTCTATCCCCACCGGGACGCCGCCTTTTTCAGCCAGCAGGTCCGCAAGGGTGCAGACTGTGTTGTGCTGGTTGCCGCCGGGACCACCGAAAGTAACATAGGAGGCATAGGGTTTGCCGGTGATTTCGGGCATACTTTTGAGCCAGAGTTTGAAATTTTCCGGCACATCATAATAGTACACAGGAGAGCCGGCGACTATCAGATCATAGGCGCCGATTGATTCCGGGTCAAAATCCCTGTAGTCGGAAGCTGTGACGTTCAGCCCCTTTTTGTTGAATGTTTCCGCGATGAGTCTTCCGGTTCTTTCGGAGTTTCCGGTCTGGCTGTACCAGATTACAGCCGCGGTTTTGGGATCGGTGACGGTCATCTCCGTTCTGGCACACACCCTTACCGGGTAAAGCGATGTTGAAGTTGAAAGCGCCAGCAGCGCTAATGATCCTTTTTTCAAAAAAGTACGTCTGTTGTCCACAAGATGTTTCCTTTCTCTTTAGTTATGATTATGGGAATTAAGATTATACATTTTACAGGGCTGCCAGCCAGTAATTGTTCAAGTTGATCTTTCAGGTCTTTTGCAACCGGTCTCGTGCTGTAGGTTCTGCAGGAATATCTTTTCCTGATAAGGTCTGTTATAGGTTTTTTAGTTATCATTCGGTCTCCTTCGTGTATTCAAATTGATAAAGCGTTTTCGTACAGGCGCTCATTATCGCAAGTCTTATG
>JAHJRK010000378.1 GCA_018830925.1 Pseudomonadota bacterium | reverse complement strand
CGGCAGCAGGAGCCTCAAAATGCACTTGTTCGCGACCTATCGGGCCGGAAACAACCTGCATCGGCCCTTTCGCATCATCACGCCAGGCGCCCACCTTGATTTTGCGCATTCCGCTGTATTCGGCCGTAAAAAGTGAAGCATGCCAACAGAATAGTCTTTCCCTGGTCAAGGGTTGGTCATAATTTTGTGTAGCATCTAACATCATTTCAACCACACCTTCGACGTTTCTGCTTGCGGTTGCTGATGCCCCTATATCCATCCCAAGACGCCGGGCGATGGATGACCGCACTTGTTCTCTATCGAGAATCTCCCCTTCAATCTCGGAGGATTTTAGTACGTCCAGTGTCAGGGTGTTTAAAATGGCTTCTGCTCGCACGCTAAAACCAAGGGTCTCCATCCGTCCGACCAGATGCCCTTGCCTATGACGTACGGCAGCCAGAAGACCGGTTATCTTCTCCCAGTTCCAATTGAATCGCGGCCAATCCTCTCTTTCATAAATATACATGCTTATTCTCCGCATTATATGCGGTGATTATAACTTTTATTCTCCGCATGGGCAAGAGTATATATAACTATCGAATTTCGAATGTTCGAATATCGGACTTCGAATATCGAAAAAAACGATGTCCGATGTGCGACATTCGATATTCGGCTTTCGACATTCGATCCCTGCTTGCCGGTCAGTTAGAATTTATAGCCTTTGTCGCGGAATAGACACAGACAGGCATCCACGACTGCCGGATCATAGAGAATTCCTTTATTCTGAGTTATTTCTCCGAGAGCTTTTTCCATTCCGAGGCCAGGCCGGTACGGTCTGTAAAAGCAATCGCTTCAACAACATCAGCCACGGCTATTATGCGGGCTTCCATGAGAATCTCCTCACCCTTTAATCCGGCGGGATATCCGGAACCATTGAGTCTTTCATGGTGTTGCAAGACAATCTGTGCTATCGGCCAGGGAAATTCAACATCTTTCAGGATATCGTATCCAGCCTGCGAGTGGGTTTTTATCAGGTTATATTCAATTGCGCTCAACCTTGAAGGCTTGCTTAATATCTCAGCCGGAATAGACATCTTGCCGAGAGCATGAATCACTCCGGCCATGCGTATGCCGTCTGTCAGGTTGATATCAAGATTCATTCCCTTGGCTATGGCGCGGGAGAGATCGGCCACTCTTCTCTGATGTCCTGCCGTATAGGGATCTCTCGTTTCAACAGCAACCGCAAGAGCCTGGATCGTTCCTCCCAATGCCACCCTTAACCGTTTAAAACTATTATCTAATTCTTCCTCCGCCCTCTTGCGTTCGGTAACATCTCTTGCGATTCCCCCGAATCCTGTTTTAACATTATTTGAATCCGTTATCAGAGATACAACTATTTCAACAAAACATTTTGAACCATCCTTCCTGATAAGTTCCCAGTCAAAGGCCTTGGCGGGTATTCCTGTTTTATATACCTCACTAAAGACCTTGAAAATCTTTTTAGCATTTTTATCATCCGTGAATTCGCGGTTATTCATGCCTATAAACTCATCCGCTGGATATCCAATTATCCTGAATGTTGACTCGTTAGAAAAAGTTATATTGCCGGCGATATCTACTTCAAAATAACCATCTTCAATGTTTTCAAGTATGTTTCTGTATTTTTTTTCACTTTCCATAAGCGCTTTCTCTGCCAGCTTGCGCTCGGTGATGTCAATACTCATACCAATCACGCAGGGCTTTTTCTCAAACATGAAGAGCTTTCCGGTAAAGAAACAGGGGGTCCTGGTTTGGTCTCTTGAAAGGAAATGGGATTCTACGCTGACTTGACCAGTAAGGAATACTTTTTGAATAGCTTCCTCGATACTCTTTTTATCCAGCTCATCAAAAAAGTCTAATGGAGACATGCGCACGATTTCCTGGGTCGAGTAACCGGATAATTCTTCCAGATTTTTGTTCCAGCGCAGAAATTTTCCCTGTTCATCGAAGAGGTAAAACAATCCCGGCAAACTGTCGATAGTTGCCTGGGTGAAGTCCCTTTCCTGCATGACGGCATCTTCGGCCCTCTTACGGTCCGTGATGTCGCGTCCCTCCGGAACAAGAAAGATAACCTTGCCTGCGTCGTCTAGTACCGGGCGAAGAGAAAAATCAACATAACGGATACTTCCGTCAGAGGCCGGATGGGTCGCATCGAAACGCACTAACTCACCTCCGGCCGCTTTCTTTACAGCCAGGCGCAATGTCTCCTGGAGCTCAGCAGAATGTGACCACCATGGTGCTTCCCAAAAAGGTCTCCCGATCACATCTGCTTCATTGACCCCGCTCAGAATCAATTCGGATTTATTAGCAGAGAGTAAAGTTCCGTCTATGGTCATCATCCCCACTAATTGAAAGGCTTGTTCAAAGACAGCCCGAAATTTTTGCTCGCTTTCACGAACTATTTCTGCCGATCTGGAAGTTTTGTAATTAATTACGAACGGCACAATTATAAAGGCACATATCAATATTGTAATAATCACGCCGGCCGTTTTGTATAATAAAACTCTTCCTGTTGTCGTCATGAGCACAATCGACCATCCTTCAGAATTGATGACCTTCCGTGAAACAAGATAGTTTCTTCCGTAAAGTGTAATCTCCGTCCCGTCCGCAACTTCCCGTTGCAGAATAGAATCAAACTCTCTTTCACCGAACTGTTTCGATTTAAGGAGGGCAAGCTTTGTCTCTCCGCTTACCGGCCAGAGGCTCTTGAAATTCATCTCTTTTCTGCCGGATAGAAAGATAATGCCGTTCGGATCGACAACAAAACAATACGGGTATTTGACCAGAAGAGCCTCTTCTGCGTCAACATCCTGTTTGATCACGGAAACTCCGATAATTTCGCCTTTGCTCTCCCTGACGGGGTGACTCGCGTAGAAACCTCTTTTAAATGAGGTAACACCGATGGCAAAATAACGGCCCGGAGCCCCTTTTATCGCCTGTGTGAAGTAGGGGCGGAATTGATAGGATTTGCCGACAAAGCTGTCGGAATCATTGCGGTTGGAGGAAGCGATGGTCTTTCCATTGCCGTCCATGAGATAACAGACTGAACTCTCAAGGCTCGTGTTATACCTGTCCAGGACTGAGTCGGCATTCGCTATATCCCGATCTTTCCGGGAAATAAGCGCAGGCGCAATCCAGGGAGATCCTGACAGCGACTTCACTGCTTTTTCGATTTTTTCAAATTCGACTGTTAAACGGGAGGAATGTAATGATATCCTTGATTCGTTATATTCGAGTATTTCCTGCTTTGCCTTATCTCCCAGATATCCCGTTACAAACCATCCTGCTCCTGCAATAATAAACAGGAGCACCAGATAAGATGTCAACCATTTGTGACTTGACAGACTTTTTTTAGCGCCGTCAGAACTCATTGTTTAAGGTCTCCTTTTGCCTCTCGCCTTACTCGTATATCGAATTTCGAATATCGTACATCGGGTTTCGTAGATCGTCGTTCGTGGTTCGTTGATCGATTCACGATCTGCGATTCACGCCTTGCTCGTACATCGAATATCGAATATCGTACATCGAAGGAAACAAAGGATTCGAGGGTTCAAGCGAAAAACCCTGCCGCCTTTCGCTTTCCGATATTCGATCTTCGATATTCTAAATTCGATTTTCGGCTTTAAGCTTTTAGCTTTCGATATTCGATGTCCGATCTTCGATTTTCGGCTTTTTTAATACATCATTCAACACTTTGCCCAATGTCTGAAAATCGAAAGGCTTTGTCATCATGCCTTTAAAACCATATTCACGAAAATGAGACAGGACAGGATCATCGGAGTAGCCGCTGAAAACAATGGCCTTTAATTCAGGATCAATCTTCAGCAATCTCTTTACGGCTTCCTTTCCTCCCATTCCACCCGGGATAGTCAGGTCCAGTATGACCGCATCATATGGTCTTTCAGATTCCTTTGCTTTCCTGTACATCGCAATCGCTTCTGCGCCGTCTTTTGCGAACTCCGCCTCATAACCGAGCATCTCCAGCATCTCATCTGCCATTGCTCTCAGCATTCTGTCATCATCCATCAAAAGGATCTTTCCCTCGCCAGTTAAGAGAGCCGCTTCTTCTTTTACCGGAATAGTTATATCTGAAGCAGGCAGATAGATACTAATTGTGGTCCCGGCTCCAAACAAAGAGTCCACGGAAATATGACCGTTGTGCTTTTTGATGATGGAATAGGCCGTGGCAAGTCCAAGGCCGCTTCCTTTGTTTTTTGTCGTAAAATATGGATCAAATATCTTTGAAAGATGTTTTTCGTCTATGCCGGTTCCCTGATCTTGTACGGATATACGGATGTATCTGCCGGGTTTGACCTGCATTCCGCGTCCTTCTTCCAAAATCAGGTTATCTGCCGTAACCCGGACAATCCCTCCCTCCGGCATCGCCTGGTTTGCATTTATTACAATATTGTTGATGACCTGGCTTATCTGCCCCGCGTCGGCATTAATCGGCCACAGGTCTTCCGCTATCGAAAAATAGCATTCGGATTGTGAGCCTCTCAGCATAAAGAGTGAAGATTCTTTAATCAGGTTTGAAATTGAAGTAATCTCCTTTACCGGCGTGCCGCCCATGGCAAAGGTCAGCAACTGACCGGTCAGTCCCCTGGCTCTCATCGAGGCTACTTCGGCTGCGTCTAACAAATCGAATATCTTATGTTCGGATTTCACACGCCTCTTCGCAAGGGAAATATTTCCTATAATCGAGGTCAGGATATTGTTGAAATCATGAGCTATGCCACCTGCGAGAATTCCGACTGATTCAAGTTTGTCGGCCTTCAAAAGCTCCTCTTGCATCCTTCTGTGGTCGGTGACATCTCGCGTAATCCCCATATAACCGACCACTTTGCCACCGCTATCGCGAAGGGCCGACCCTTTGGAAGAATGCCAACGAATCGACCCATCCCGGTGTAAAGCCCGATAATCCCCGCTAACGAGCCGCTGCCCTGTTTTGACCTGTTCAAGAAACTCCAGGTACAAGTGAAAATCGTCGGGGTGCACGTAAGGTTTGAAGGACTTGCCAACAGCTTCGGCAGCGGGTTCTCCCATGAGATCCATCCAGTTAGGAGACAGGTAGGTGAAAACTCCTTCGATTGTCAGTCCATAAACAATGTCGCTTGCGTTCTCAATGAAACCACGGAATCGTTGTTCGCTCTCGCGCAACGCTTCCTCAGCCTTCTTGCGCTCGGTGATATCAATGAGCATGCCCTCTATCTCCGTAAGTCCGGCATCTTCCCCGGGGACCAGGCTGGCGCTATCCAACAGCCAGATCAAACTGCCGTCCTTCCGGCGCCCACGGATTTCTATACCAATAAGCGTTCGCCCCGTCTTAACCGCAGCAAGAAAATCCTCCCGGGCCTCCGGGCTGACGTGGAAGTCCACGACAGGATGCTGCATGGCTTCACCGCGCGAGTCGTAACCATAAATCCTTGCAAACGCGTCGTTGCAATCGAGAAGCCTGCCGTCTATCGAAGTACGGTAAATGCCGGCCAGGTTTCGTTCAAACAGCAGACGATAACGCTTTTCACTCTTCTTTAGAGCCCGCTTAGCCAGAACCTCTCCGGTCACATCCCGGGCTATACCACGCACCACCGGTTCCGGCACGCCCTCCGTGCGCAGGGTATTGCGGTACTCCCAGTAGCGTACTTCCCCTTTCAGAGTAACTATCTTCATAATGCCGTCTGCCGTTTTGTCGCGCTGAACAGCCTTTATATAATCATCGAACTCATGCCGGCGGGCTTGCGGCAGCATGTCGGCAAGGCACACCCCCACAACTTCTTCGGGAGCGAAGCCTCCGGCCTTCGCTGCGGCGGCATTGACCGAAAGCAGTGTTCCTTTCAAATCGTGGGTACAAATCAGGTCCGTCGCATTTTCAATGAGATCGCGGTAGCTTTCCTCGCTCTTACGCAGCTCCTCCTCTATTTTCTGCCGCTTTGCCGCTTCAAGGATAATTCCCCGTGCTCTCATGCCGAAAAAGGAAAAAAAAGCGCTGGCCAATAGAAGCAGACCTATAACAAAAATGAGTCTATTCCTGAAATTTTTCAGAGATTCCAGGACTTCATCCTCACCCGATGCAACAACTATTGTCCAGAAAGTATCTCCGATTTTGACAGGCAAATATACGGCATGTTTCCTGACGGTTTCTGTTTTCAGACCCCTGATTTGATCAAAATTATATGTGGCAACACCCTGACTTCCTTTCACCATCTCCTTTGCCATGGAAACAATTGAAGGATAATCTTTGCAGTTCTCAAAAACGGACTTTCCCGTATGCCCCGGCACAGGACAATAGAGCTCGATCCCGTCTTTGCTTGTCATCCAGGCGTAACCGGTTTCGCCAATCCTGATATCTTCGAGAAACTTCTTTGAAATGGCCTGAAAATCGACAAGAACACCAAGCGTACCGCGATACTCATTCCCTTTGAATACAGGCACATGTAAACCTACGGCATAATACCCCTGAACGGCAGTGAAGACATCGCTTACAACGGGTTTCCGGCTCTTCATTATTTCCCGGATATGTTTCTGATAAGAGATATCTTTCCCGATAGCACTCGCGTCATATGGAAGCGTATAAAGAATTCTCCCCGTTTCATCCACACGGGTAATCGCTTTTATTCCCTGCCCGCTGGTCTTTAAGGTAAAGTCCATCTCTTTTCTGCCCTGATCGTCAAAAGAGATGATGTGGCCTGATTCGGAGACCTTTGTAAGAGATGTTACCAAATCGCTGAAAAAATATTCTATCCCGATCCCGGCCTGACGCGCGTGAATAAGCTGCCTTGAATTCAAATCGGTGATTGTTTTTTCTTTAACCTCTGTATAAATAACCTGAAAAATATAGAGGCAGAGACCTACCACAGCAATCAGCAATCCGAACAGATATCTATGCTTCATAATTTCCCCTGACCACCCTTAAGGTCTCGTTAACAGTCTGATAAGCAGGTATGTTTTAATTGAATTGGGCAATCGTAAGAAGCCAACCACTCCCGTGAAAATCCGCCGCAGCGGAGCCGGCCTCAGGAGGGGAGTCCGGAACCTGTTGAAAAGAGGTTTTTGTCATTGCATCGTTATCATATTGCAATACATCTGATATTTATACGAATTGATAATTATTTGCAATAGTGCTCTTTAATCTAACCAATATAAGGCATTAACCGATCTGCCCGAAACCGCCGAAATGCTCGGGTCAAGTCTTGCCGTTATTTTTTCATGTTGCGCTGACAATACCTGCTGCGCTATAATAGCTACTAACTTACTGAAAGTTATAAAAGAAGGAGGGGTATCTTCCGTGAGCCAGGCTGAAATCAATCCGTCTCTTGTCAGAATGATTTTTTATGTTTCAGGACTTGTTCTCTTATTTATCTTTGAAGTTTTATGGCCGTACAGAAAACATGTTTTATCGAAGATCAGGAGATGGCTTGACAATCTCGGCATAACTCTTTTGAACAACATTCTGCTCACGCTCTCTTTTGCACCGGTTGTTTCAGCCGCCCTTGCATATACCGTCAGAGTTAAGACCGGACTTTTCCACATTTTCCCGTTTCACTATCTTATCAAGCTTTTTCTGACCGTAATTATAATGGATTTTCTTCTTTATATATGGCACCTTCTGAACCATGTTGTTCCTTTTTTCTGGAGATTCCACAGGGTTCATCACAGTGATCTTAATATGGACGTCTCGACGGCCACACGATTCCACTTCGGGGAACTTGCCATATCCGCCCTGATAAAGGCGTCTCTTATCCTGCTTCTGGGTGCGGATATTACAGGCATTGTGGTATTTGATGTGATTGTCATGGCGGCAGCACAGTTTCAGCACAGCAGTCTCAGTCTCCCGGGGATGTTTGAAAGATGGTACTGGCTGCTTTTTGTACCTCCCTCAATGCACCGTATACACCATTCGGTCATAATTAAAGAAAGGGACAGTAATTACGGAACGATTTTTTCCATATGGGACAGGCTGTTCGGGACTATGATAAAAGAGGCGGATCAGGATAAGATCCGCATAGGTGTCGGTGCATATCCTGATTTTAACAAGATCAGGTTTTTATCTCTGTTATTGATGCCGGCAACCCGGAAGGTGAAATAGAGTTACCAGACATATGGAAGATATCAGAGGCGTGAGGCGATAGGCGGCAGGCCGCAGGGTTTTTCACTTGAACCCTCGAACCCTTGACCCCTGCCGAAGGCCCGCCAATCACTATGGCGGGAACCCTTTGTTTCCTTCGATGTTCTATATTCTATATTCGGCTTTCGATATTCTAACTTTTTTATCTGTTTAAACCACCGGTCTCGGCAGCATCTTGGCGCGCTCGGCAATCTCCGGAACCTTGTGTTCCCATTCGATCGCCATGAGATGAACGCCTGCCACACCCTTTAACTGCTTGAATTCTTCGATCTGCTCGCAGGCTATTTTAATGCCCTCATCGGCCTGCAGTTTCTTGTCGACTCCCTGGAGGCGCTTTATCAGTTCGTCCGGAACATCCATGCCGGGCACATTGTTCTTCATGTACTTTGCCATACCAACGCTTTTCATGGGAGTGACTCCGGCAAGAAGATATACCTTCTCCGTAAGCCCCATCTCGTTTGCCTGCTTAACCCAGGTCCTGAATTTTTCCATGTTGTATATGCACTGGGTCTGGATGAAATCGACACCGGCTTTTATCTTCTTTGCAAGGCGGTGAACTCTCCATTCAAAGGGATCCGCAAACGGGTTTGCCGCGGCGCCTATAAAAATTTTAGGCGGATGCCCGATTTCGGTTCCTCCCAGAAATTTTCCTTCATCGCGCATCCGTTTCACCATTCCGATGAGCTGCATTGAATCTATGTCGAAAACGCCTTTTGCCTGCGGGTGGTCGCCGAACTTCTGGTGGTCGCCGGAAAGGCAGAGCATGTTGCGGATTCCATGCGCATACGCGCCGAGAATATCGCTCTGCATGGCAAGGCGGTTGCGGTCACGGCATACCATCTGGTAATTGGGCTCAAGACCTTCCTGAAGAATTATAATGGAAGCGGCCCAGCTCGACATGCGAACAACAGCCGTCTGGTTGTCCGTGATATTGACCGCATCAACCATGCCTTTCAGGTGTGAAGCCTTTTTCCTGACTTCATCCGCATCCGTTCCGCGGGGGGGACCGAGTTCACCGGTAAATGCAAAATGACCTGCCGTCAATACTTTTTCCAAATTGCTGCCTGATTTCATTTTATATCCTGTCCCTTTATTTCTATGCTTTTTCGGGTTTTTTATACCCCGGCTGAATTACGGTCCTTGGAATCTGGTTCTGCCACTCCGGAGGAGGAGTAATCTCCATGATACAATCGAGGCGGTTCTGTCCTTTCAGTCTTTCATATATCATGTACCACGCGCATGGCTGGTTTTTGTCTATTTCGCAGCTTCCGTTGTTTGTTCCGCCGCACGGACCGTTGTACAGACCTTTGGCACACATGGTTACGGGGCATATTCCCCCGGTCAGGCCAAGAACACAACTGCTGCATGAACGGCACCTTTCTTCGTACCATCCCACTGCCTGGTTGACGCCGATAAACGTTGTATCGACTGCGGGAAGCACCGGTTTCCCCGGATATCGTTCGGCGAGAAACTGGATTCCAGCTCCGCATGCCATTGAAAGGAGCGCGTCATATTCATTTACCATGGAATCAAGAACTTCAAGATACTCCATGTCACACTGCCTTTCAACGGTAATCGCTCCCATCTCAACAGGATTGTCTTCTATCTTGCGCGCCATATCAAGCTCGGCATTAAGAATCGCGACTTCCTTTTCACCGCCTGCAAGGCATACAGCCACACAGGTTCCGCAACCCACATTGAGAACTTTTTTGTAATCCTTAAGAAGGCTTTTAATCTCATTAAAGGGTTTTCTCTTGGCTACAATCATTTTTATTCCTTTCAATTCCGGGCATCATGATCGATTTACATATTCCTGCCGCACGGAATCAATAATCTATAATCCTACCTCTGCCAGATCCGGTCCGAGATACGTGCGCTCGTTTTCGCCGAGAATACCGAGCGAAAGGCATATCAGCGTCCACAGATGAACCGTATGATATCCTCCGCCGAAATGCTCGGATAAATCATGGACCTGCGCATGGCAGTTATGGCACGGCGTTATGCAGTAAGGCGCGCCTGTACTCTTAATCTGCTCATCCTTCAGTTTCCCGTAAGCCCGCCTTGCTTCCGTAAATCCCGACTGGAGAAAACCTCCTCCTCCACCGCAGCAGTAATTGTTCGACCGGTTCGGCGTCATGTCTATAAAGTTCTCTTCGCCGACAACAGCTTTAACCACGAACCTCAGATCCTCGGCAACAGGGTCGCCAAAGGTTTTTCTCACAAGCTGGCATGGATCCTGAACCGTGAATTTCACCTTCAGGTCCTTGTTCCATTCGGAATTGACCTTCAGCTTTCCTTCCCGGATCCACTGGGCATAATACTGAATGATGCTCTTAATTTCAAAATTATAGGGAATGTTGAATTTTTTCAGTCCGGCCCGGACTGCGAAAAGTTCGTGCCCTCACTCCGTATTGAGCCAGACCTTGCATTTCAAGTCATCCACCGCTTTTGCTTTCACTTCAACAATATGTTTCCATGACTCATTGTCCGCCATGAACATGCAGTAATTCTCAGCAGCCCAGCCTTTTGAGCCGTATGTCCAGTCTGCGCCTACCAGATGAAGAATCTTCCACAAGGGCACCATTTCATCAGGTTCCGTCACAGGCTCCCTCGAATTCTGGTTCAGAAAAAATTCAGCGCCTACCTTGTCCATCGGAGCCTGAAGCTTTTCAAATCCCTCCTGATTTTCTCTTACCTCGCCCGCAACATCCTCAACAACAAACCTCCAGTCCTCCTCGTTTGCCCCCATTGCGCTGCAAGTGTCATGCTTCAATGCCATATCGCATGAGCCTAATATCCCTTTCGGTCTCTCCGCCCTGGGCCGGCTCCCTCTTACATTGAAAATAAGCTGCGGTATGTCGATCTTCATCGGACACACATATATGCATCTCTGGCACATGGTACACATCCAGGCCCAGTCGCTCTTAAACAGCTCATCATCCATTCCGAGCGCCGCCATGCGCAGAAACTTCCTCGGATCCATACCTTCAAGTCCTGTTGCCGGGCATCCTGATGAACACGCCCCGCAGGTAAGACAAAGGTTAAGATTGCCGCCATCAGGAAGGAGCGCCATAACCTTGTCCTTGAAAATGCTCTTCTTTTTACCGCCAAGTTTGATCGGTTCTTCTGCCATAATCTACTCCTTGTTCTTGGCTTTCGCCCATTTCTTTAGGAGCCGTTACAAAATAACCATTACATTTCTGACCATTTTGTTACGGCTCCTTATGCCGGTCACGGCTTACGGCTCCTTATGCCGTT
Organism: Pseudomonadota bacterium; assembly: GCA_018830925.1. Taxonomy (GTDB): domain Bacteria; phylum Desulfobacterota; class Desulfobacteria; order Desulfobacterales; family RPRI01; genus RPRI01. The sequence goes on along the minus strand of JAHJRK010000378.1, from coordinate 9,505 downwards.
TTTGATATTCGGATGACTACTTTGTTTTTTTGCGGCGGCTCAACGGGTTTGGCCCAAGCTTCTTTATATGTTCGGTCATCTCTTTTGCATACGCCGCAAATGTCGGTCCCTCACCTGAAGAGAGATTATACATTCTCACCCTGTCGCCCTCAATCCCAACCTCTTCAAGCAGTTTCTGCACATGCATAACCCGTTCACGGGCCCTTAAATTGCCTTCATTATAATGGCATGCGCCTTCCATGCAGCCAACAGCGTAAACCCCATCGGCTCCCTTTTGAATCGCTCCGAGAAGATGCATCACGTCTACTTTTCCGGTGCACGGCACACGGATTATTTTAATATTCGAGGGATAATCAAGCCGCATCGAACCTGCCAGGTCCGCAGCAGAATATCCTCAGTAATCACAACAGAAAGTTATGATTGTCGGTTCAAAATCGGACATTACATACCTCCCGCCAGCAAGGCGTCTATTTTACACATTATCTGGTCATCTTCATAATAATTAAGTTGTATTGTCTGCCTCGGGCATACACCCGCGCATATACCGCATCCATGGCAGAGCGCCTCGTCAATTTCGATAACGCCCTCTTTTTCATTAAATACCGGCACTCCGAACGGACATGACCTGACGCATGTCAGGCACTTCACGCAATGGTCGGTATCAACTTTCGCGGTAATGGCGGAAAGCCTGATTTCCGATTTCGACAGGAATGTGGTCGCCCTTGACGCGGCGGCCTTCGCCTGTGCAATCGTTTCGGATATCAGCTTCGGGCTGTGGGCCATGCCGCATAAAAATATTCCGTCACCAGGCATGTCAACCGGTCTCAGCTTGACATGTGCCTCGATAAAGAAACCTTCCGGGTTGCGGCCAAGCTTCATAATGCCGCTCAGCTCGTCCGTATCCTGCGCCGTGACTCCAGCGCTCAAAACCACCGCATCGGCTTCTATTTCAAGTTGTCTCCGGAGGATATGATCGTTTACCGAAACGAACAGCCCTTCGGGCGAGCTTTTGACTTCAGGAGGAGTCTTCTCATCAAAGCGAATGAATATCACACCGAGCTTTCTTGCCTCGGTATAGTAATCTTCGAGAAGTCCGTACGTTCTCATGTCCCTGTAAAGGATATATACCATAGTCCCGGGATTCTGCTTTTTAATAAGCAGGGCGTTCTTCACGGCGTTCTGGCAGCATATACGCGAACAATTCTCATTTTTCTCGTTTCTTGATCCGACGCACTGGATCATTACAACGCTTGAAAGTCCGGATGCGCCCTTTTCTTCGAGGAGGTCGCCGAGCTGAGCCTGGGTCATTACGCGGCTGTCTTCACCGTATAGATATTCCTGCGGCTTGTATTCATTGGCGCCTGTTGCAACGATAATGATTCCATGTTCAATCTTCTGCTTTTCTTTTCCGGGGCCGGCCACCACATCCGTATTGAAGTTTCCCTTGTATCCGCCGAATCCCACGATACGGGCATCGGTCAGGACTTTGATTTTTTCACAGCTCTTTACTTCACCGGCAAGCTTTTCAAGGTAAGCCCTTATATCATTGCCCTCGATGGTATGATGAAGCTTACGGGCCATTCCGCCCAGCTCTTTTTCTTTTTCAACCAGGACAACCTCAAAACCCTGTTTACCGAGGCCGAGAGCGGCATTCATGCCCGCAACTCCTCCGCCTATCACAAGAGCCCGCTTGTTGACGGGAATAATTCTCTCCGTAAGAGGTTTTAACGTTCCTGCTCTTGCGACAGCCATGCGGACAAGATCCTTCGCCTTCCGGGTGGCAAGGTCGGGACTCTTTGAGTGAATCCATGAGTTCTGATTTCTTATGTTGGCCATTTCAAAGAGGTACTTGTTGAGCCCGCATGCTTCAAGAGTTTCCATGAACATGTTCTCATGCGTTTTCGGGCTGCACGATGCCACAACAAGGCGGTTTAACTTATGCTCTATTATTTTTTCCTTTATCTTTTCCTGCGTGTCCTGGCTGCATGTAAAAAGATTCTCGTCTGTATAAACGACAAAAGGAAGCTTTGAGGAATATTCCTTAATCTCAGGAACATTTACTACGCCTCCTATATTTATACCGCAATTGCAGACAAAAACCCCGATCCTGGGAGCTTCCCCCTTTACATCTATCTCGGCAGGAACTATGCGTGCCTTTGTGTCGGTGCCCCTTGCTTCGGCAAGCTGGCCGCCGGCCTCGCAGGCAGCAGCCCCTGCTTCGGTAACAGAGCTTGGAATATCTTTCGGCCCCTGGAAAATGCCGCATGTGAAAACTCCGGGACGGGATGTGGTCACAGGCGCAAAAGGATCCGTTTCCGCAAATTTATATTTATTAAGCTCAACTCCAAGGCGCTTTGCAAGCTCTACGGAGCTATCCGGCACCTGAAGGCCTACCGAAAGAACAACCATGTTGAAGGTCTCTTCCATGATTGCGCCGTCTTCATCGGCAAAGCGAAGGCACAGATCTCCCGTTTCAGGCACGTCGGTTATTGTGTGGACTCTTGCCTTTACGAAACGGACTCCTTCCCTGTCTTTAGCGCGGAGGTAATACTTTTCGTAATCCTTGCCGAATGTCCTGATATCCATATTGAATATGGCGCAGTCAAGTTCGCCGTGTGAGTGCTCTTTTGCTATCATGGCGTCTTTTATGGCATACATGCAACATACAGACGAGCAGTATCCGTTACCACACTTGTTTGTATCTCTTGAACCCACGCACTGGAGCCAGGCGACTTTTTTAGGATCGGTTTTGTCGGAAGGACGCTCAAGATGACCCATTGTCGGGCCTGAAGCGCTCAATATTCTTTCAAACTCAAGGCTTGTTAATACATTAGGATTGACTTTGTAGCGGTATAATTCGGAAAGGACGGAAGGATCATAAATATCGCTTCCTGATGAAAGAATTACCGAACCGACCGTAATATCTTTTTCAACGGGTTTCTGATTGTGGTCTATAGCCTTTGCGAGACATGCATCTACGCACTGGTAACATTCAGAACATATCCCGCATTTTAAGCACCTTTCGGCTTCCTTCCGTGTCTCCTCTTCATCATATCCGAGAGCAACCTCATTAAAATTCCTCTCCCGCTCTTCCGGGGAGAGCTTTTTCATCGGAAGGCGTTCTTTTTTAACTTCTCCCAAAGTTTCGGGTTTTACCGGCTCCCACGCCTCCTCCCTGCCTTCTTTGATATCCCGCCCGTTTATAAAACGGTCTATGCTCTCCGCGGCTGTTTTGCCGCAGGAAACGGCATCCACAACCGATTTGGGGCCGTAAACAACATCACCTCCGGCAAATACCCACGGAACAGGAGTCTGGAATGTCAGGAGATCGGATTCGAGACCGCCTCTTTTTGTAACGGGAATATTCTGATCTTTTGCGAAAGAAAGTTCAGCCGACTGACCGATCGAAACTATAATCGTGTCCGCATCGAGAGTCTGCACGACATTCTCGTCATACTGGGGATTAAAACAGCGTTTGTCGTCAAATACGCAGGTGCACTGCTTGAACTCGATACCCGTAACTTTTCCGTCTTTTCCGGTAAAATTTTTGGGGCCGAAGCAGTTTATTATATTGATATTCTCCTCAAGAGCCTCTTCAATTTCGTAATCCCATGCAGGCATCTCGTCCCTTGATTCAAGACAGACCATCGAGACATCTTCCGCACCGAGGCGCTTTGCAGTCAACGCCACGTCGATGGCGACATTCCCGCCGCCGACAACGACGACTTTTTTCCCGAGAGCAATCTTTTTGTTCAATGCCGCGTCTCTCAAGAAAGCGACGCCGGGCAGAACACCCTCCATATCCTCGCCGGGAACGCCGAGCTTTCTGCTTCCATGAAGGCCTGTGGCAAGAAATACTGCTTTGAACCCGTCCGCTTTCAGGCTTTCAAGCGTGATATCCTGGCCAAAGGTAACGCCTGTTTTAATCTCGACTCCCATCTTCTCAATTATTGCAATCTCCGCCGCAAGCTCGTTTCTCGGAAGGCGGTATGCCGGAATTCCGACCGCCATCATCCCGCCTGCAACCGGCAGTTTCTCAAATACTGTTACCTGATAGCCTTTCATGGCAAGGTAATATGCCGTGGTAAGGCCGGCCGGGCCTGAACCTATTATCGCAACCTTTTCGGATCTTTTTTCCGCAATCTGAGGAACAAAAGGAGATTCTCCGGTTAAATCCCTGTCTGCTAAAAACCTGTGAAGATACTGTATGGAAAGGGGTTTATCGACGTCATTTCTCGTGCAGATTCCTTCGCACGGATGATGGCAAACTCGTCCGCAGGCACCGGGGAAAGGATGCTCTTCCTTGAACAGTTCGAGGGCTTCCCTGTATTTTCCGGAATTTATAAGGGCGATAAAGCCCTGGATGCTTACGTGGGCGGGACAAGTGGCCTTGCACGGAGCCGTACCCCTCTTGCTGATTCCGTAAGCGCCCGGAATAGCCTGGGCATATTGCTTGTATATAGCCTTCCGTTCTGAAAGACCCTTGTCATATTCATTCGGAACCTCGATGGGACATACCTTGGCGCAGTCCCCGCAGCTTGTGCATTTTGAAAGGTCAACATACCGGGGATTCTGTTTGATCTTCGCCGTAAAATTTCCCGGGTCTCCTTCAAGCGTCAGAAGTTCGGTATTTGTAAGAAGCTCTATGTTAAGATGCCGGCCGACCTCGACCAGTTTAGGTGAGATTACTCACATCGCGCAGTCATTTGTCGGAAAGGTCTTATCGAGCTGAGACATGATGCCGCCTATGGCGGCCGATTTCTCCACAAGATAGACATAATAACCGGATTCGGCAAGATCAAGCGCGGACTGCATGCCCGCAATACCTGCTCCGACTATCATGACCGACCCGCTCTTATTTCCTTTTGCAGACCCCATTGTTTCTCCTTAAATCAACCTGCCTACATCGTTATATATCGCCGAATTCCGGAACAAATTCCAGAGTGATACATAAAGCAGGCTTTATTAAATATATTTAACGGGTTATTAAAAATTCCCCGTTTTAAAAACATCGAAAGAGTTTTCTTGCCAAATAAATAGGTGTGTGTCAAGGAATTATTCAATAAAATGAATTCTTTTTTATGTATCATTTTGCAAGCTAAAAAGATTTCGGTGACAGCGGGGGTATTGTAAGCAAATCTGCATATGAGCCGCCTGACCAGAAAACGATCTTCCTATGAGTCTTCCAACCTCCTAATATTTTTATAACCATACAAAAGTTAACCATTTTTTCTTAATTCCATATTGCATATTATCTGGACAGATATCAGATTTGTGGTATTATCGTATAACCGTATGAAAAGGTCAGCTTGTGTCTATCCGGAAAAAAATTTGGGACACAGTTGAGTTACCGGATGAACACCAACCATATGAAACGACACTACTTATTATTAAGAAAAAAGAACCTTCCGAAACCTCTTTTTGATCCGGCTCTCCCAATAACCGCCAAAAAAGATGAAATAATAAAGTCCATTTCCCAAAACCAGATTGTAATAATTTCAGGAGAAACAGGTTCGGGTAAAACAACCCAGATACCAAAGTTCTGCCTTGCGGCAGGAAGAGGGATAAACGGGAAAATAGGCTGCACCCAGCCGAGAAGAATTGCCGCCATAACCGTTGCCGCCCGCATCGCTGAAGAGCTTGGAGAAGAGACGGGAAAATCGGTCGGTTACAAAATCCGGTTCACGGACAAAACCCGGAAAGATTCGTATATAAAGATAATGACTGACGGAATTCTTCTCGCCGAGGCTCATAACGACCCGTATCTTCGTGAATACGACACGATAATAGTCGACGAAGCGCATGAAAGAAACCTGAACATTGATTTTATCCTGGGCGTCCTGAAAACTCTTCTGGCAAAAAGAAAAGATCTTAAACTTATAATAACTTCAGCCACGATAGATACTGAAAAGTTTTCAAAGGCGTTTGATAACGCCCCTGTGATAGAAGTTTCGGGCCGGATGTTTCCCGTTGAGGTTCGTTATCTGCCGGTTGATCCCGAATCAAAAGAAAGCGATGAAAAGACACACGTTGATCTTGCCGCTGAGGCCGCGGATAAAATTATCAAAGAAAGCCGTTCCGGAGATATTCTCATCTTTATGCCGACGGAGCAGGATATAAGGGAAACAGCAGAAATTCTTGAGGGAAGAAAATTCAGGGCGGCGGAAATAATACCGCTTTTTGCGCGGCTTCCGGCTTCGGAGCAGTCAAAGGTTTTTTCGCGCCTTGCCGCAAGAAAGATCATAATCGCAACAAACATCGCTGAAACATCGCTCACAATACCGGGCATAAAATACGTCATAGACACTGGCCTTGCCCGCATATTACAGTACACTCCGAGATCAAGGTCAACAGCTCTGCCTGTTGTAAAGGTTTCAAAAAGCAGCGCCGACCAGAGGAAAGGAAGATGCGGGAGAATAGAAAACGGCATCTGCGTTCGCCTCTATCCGAAAGAAGATTATGAATCCCGCTCTCTCTATACACTCCCTGAAATCCTGAGATCGAATCTCGCCGATGTCATACTGAGAATGATCGCCCTGAATCTCGGAGACATATCCGCTTTCCCGTTTATCGACCGGCCTGCCGCAAAAAGCATAAAAGACGGATATGATATCCTCCTGGAGCTCGGAGCAATTGCGCCGGAAAAAGAAAATAAATCCGGCTTCTCCTTGACTCCCACAGGGAGAATCATGGCCTCGCTTCCTGTCGATCCGAGGCTTTCACGAATGCTGATTGAAGCGCAAAAAAGAGATTGCCTCGATGAGCTGGCGGTAATCGCTGCCGCTTTAAGCTGTCATGATCCGAGAGATAGGCCTGCCGATAAAATAGCCGAGGCTAACCGGGCACACCGGCTCTTTGCGGATACCCAATCCGACTTTATAACCCTTCTTAATATATGGAATAAGTTTAATGATACTTTAAAAGGTGTAAAAATCACCGCCGGCATCAAAAGATTCTGCAGGGCGAATTTTCTTTCTTTCAGGCGCATGAAGGAATGGCGCGACATATACTCACAGATTAAGGATATTCTTATCGAAAACGGCATGAAAATCCGAAAAACGGATATGGGAACACGGGGAATCGGAGAAGATAAACCCGTCATATACAGCTCCTTATATACGGCCGTTCACAAATCAATCTTAAGCGGTTTTCTATCCAACATCGCAGTAAAAAAGGAAAATAACATCTTTTCGGCGACAAAGGAAAAATCGGTTATGATCTTTCCCGGATCGGGACTGTTCAAAAATCCCGGAACATGGATTGTAGCGGCCGAAATGGTTGAAACATCAAGACTCTTTGCAAGGACCGCAGCAAACATTGAAAGCACGTGGATAGAAGAGATAGGAAAAGACCAGTGCAGGTATTCTTATCATGAACCGCACTGGGAAAAAAACAGGGGGGAAGTAGTTGTTTCCGAACAGGTTACCCTTTTCGGACTTACAATTGTTCAGGGGCGTCCCGCGGCATACGGCAGAATAAACCCTTCGGAAGCATCGGATATATTCATAAAGGATGCTCTTGTAAAAGAAGATGTTAAAATACTTTTACCTTTCATGGAGCATAACAGCAAATTAAAGGAAGCTATAACCGACATTGAAAACAAGGTAAGAAGAAGGGATATTCTTGTGGACGACGATGTTCTGGCCGGGTTTTACAGGGAAAAACTTCCCGGTATTTATGATATCAGAACCCTTGGCAAATACATTAAGGATATGAGCGGCGACCGGTTTCTGCGCATGACAAAAGAGGATTTTCTGCGTTATAATCCGGATGAAGATGAAATCGCACTTTATCCGGATAATCTCAAGCTCGGCGATAAACCTTTTCAATGTCTGTACAGCTTTGATCCCGGAAAGCCGGAAGACGGCGTAACGGTTAAGATTCCATCCTCATACGCAAAGTCAGTTCCGCCCGAAACAACCGACTGGCTTGTGCCTGGATTGCTGAAGGAAAAAATAGCGGCTCTTATAAAAGGGCTTCCCAAAGAATACAGGAAGAAGCTGCTTCCCGTTTCACGGACGGTTGATGCCGTCATGGCAAAAATGCCGCAGGGAAAAACATCTCTTAAAACAGCTCTTTCGGGATTCATCTATAAAAACTTCAGAGTCGATATTCCTGCAAGCGCATGGTCTGATGAAACGCTTCCCGAGCACCTCAAAATGCGCATCTCAATTACCGGTTCAAAAGGGGAAGAGATTTTCTCAGGCAGGGATAAAATGATTTTGACAAAAGACTTTTCTGCAAAGGCAGACAGCGGCTTCCTTGAAAAAGCGAGAAAAAAACATGAAATAACCGGCATTACCGGATGGGACTTTTCCGATATTTCGGAAAGCATAATAATAAAGGTAAATGAAGAACCCGGCCGGATCTATTTCCAGGGACTTGAAAAAGATGCCGGATGCGTCAACCTGCGGATTTTTGAATCCGAAAAAGAGGCTCAAAAATCACATGAGGAAGGAACCGTTGCGCTCTTTATGATTGTTTATGCAAAAGAGTTGAAATATGCAAAAAAGCAGCTCGCGCTGCCCGGAGAACTGCGTGAATATACAAATTTTTTAGGAGGCGCAAGAGACTTCGACAGGATGCTTTTTAAAAGCGTGATTAAGGACCTTTTTGATGTCGCGATACGAACCAGAGAGGCTTTTGACTCACACGCCCGATATGTACTCCGTAATATATTTTCCCATGGGCTGGAAAAAATTAAAATTATTGCGCCCGTTTTAAAAGCGTTTCATGAAACAATGACAAATCTGCAGGAGTTGAAAACAAAGGCTTCCCGGAACGAGGAAGTATTAGATCCTCTGATAAGGCTTGAAAATGAAACGACCAGGTTGATGCCCGTTAATTTCATGCAATTATATGAACCGGACCGCCTTTTACATATTCCAAGATACCTTCAGGCCGTATCAGTAAGGGCACAGAGGGGAATAATAGATCCTGAAAAAGAAAAAGCCAGATCAAGAGAGCTTGAAATACATAACGCCTATCTGGCTAAGCTTTTAAAAAGCCTTACTCCCCTTGTCTCCGAAGATAAGAAAAAAGCCCTCGAAGAATACTTCTGGCTCATTGAAGAATACAAGGTCTCGCTTTTTGCGCAGGAGTTGAAAACTCCGGTTCCGGTCTCCGCAAAAAGGCTCGATAAAATATTCAAAGAACTTGAAAGAATGGTATGATGAGGCGTGAGACGTGAGGCGAAAGGCGTAAGGCGAAAGGGAGATTTTTCACTTGAACCCTGGAATCCTTGGACCCTTGAATCCTTTGTTCCCTTCGATATTCGAAGTACGATATTCGATTTACGAAGTACTAGGTACGATCTATGAACCAGAAACCATCTATCATTGTGATCTGCGGGCCGACAGGCATAGGGAAAACTTCGGCAGGAATCGAAGCGGCTGAGGCTTTCGGCGGTGAAATAATAAACGCCGATTCCATGCAGATATATAAATACATGGATATAGGCACCGCAAAACCGACTCGTGAAGAAAGAGCGCGAATCTTTCATCAT
>JAHJRK010000377.1 GCA_018830925.1 Pseudomonadota bacterium | reverse complement strand
TGCGGGAAACGGCGTGATGTACAAATGCGATCGCTGCTACAATCTCATTGCGGAAGGCAGGCTTCCCGCATGCATAGAAGTATGCCCGGAAAATGTCCAGGAGATAGGGCCGAGGGATGAAATAATCAAAAAAGCGCGTGCACTTGCAAAGGAGACGAACGGTTACATATACGGTGAAAATGAAAACGGAGGAACAAATACTATTTACGTATCCCCCGTTTCCTTTGAAACCTTGAATGAAGCTATTGAAACCGGCAAGGGAAAACCTCATCTGAAGACCGTCTCTGATTCCATGGGAAAGGCAAATAACCTTGTTGCCGCACTGGCGATAGCGCCCATAGCAGGAATCGCAGCCGCCGTCGGAACATTTTATAAATATTCCAGAAAAGAGAATGAGGAGAAAAAAAATGAGAACATCTAAGAATGTTTATTACATATATCTTTTGACTATATTGTTCATCACCCTTTCCGGTTTTGGACAGATGCCGATATTCAAAAGGTATTACATCTCCGATATACCGGGGCTGGGGTGGCTCGCCATATTTTATGTAACCCACTATATTCATTATATATGTGCAGCACTGTTCGTCGGCTTTTCAGCATATTTTATAACCGGGTATATAATGGCCGGCAGAAAATATTTGAAATTAACAGTTACAGGATATTTACGGGGGGTTCTGATATCCGGTTTGATAGCTACCGGGATTCTGCTTGTAATAAGAAATTTCGAAGGCTACATATTTTCTCATAATTTCATTATTTTTCTTGATTTGAGCCATCTTGCACTGGTGATGCTCTTTCTGTTCACAAGCCTCTACTGCCTGATCTTCAAAAAGAAGTGGGCAGTGGGGAGTGAAAAGTGGATAGTAGATAGTTAATAAGGATTTGCCCTTTTTACTATTCACTAACGACTATTCACTGTCAAAGAGAATATTATATAAAACTTTAAAAGGAGTACAAAATGAAAGAAATAATCATTTTATTTGTTGTTGTCGGAGTATGGGTTCTGTTACAGGCATATATACTGCCGAAATTTGGAATATCAACATGAATGCGTAATTCTTGTCAGGTGACAAGCAACAAAAAAGATGCCGAAAAACCCGGAACGCCGGACAATAATTGATGAGGATGCCGGATTAATAAAAGCAATTAATTCGGGGCGGAAAACCTTATTCTATGATCTCGTAAAAAAATACGAACAGAAACTCTATAACTTCGGTCTGAGGATGTGCAACGAGCCGCGGGATGCCGAAGATATGGTTCAGGATACATTTTTAAATGTTTACAAGTACCTGGCCGATTTCAGATATGAAGCAAGTTTTAAAAACTGGCTTTACAGGATAGCAAGTTTTGCTTGTATAAAGAAAAAGCGGAAATCAAAATTCGCGCCTCAAAAAGAAATATCCCTCGAAGATTTCATACCTGAGGATAAAGAGAATATTCCGGACAGCCTGCCCGACTGGGCTTCGGAACCTCTTGAAAAGGTTCTTAACGACGAACTGTCAGAGAATATACGAAAATCGATTTTATCACTTCCTGAAAAATACAGGATTGTACTGGTTTTAAGGGATATTGAAGGATTCGACACTAAAGAGACCGCGCAGATTCTGAATATAAAACCCGCAAATGTAAAAGTAAGGCTCCACAGGGCGCGGCTTTTCCTTAAGGAAAAACTTAAAGGTTATTTTAAAGATGGCAGCTAAAAAACATGCTCATAAAAAATGTATTTCGGTTTTTAAAAAGCTCTCTGAGTATATAGATGGCGAGCTGGATGAAAAAACTTATGAAGAAATGCGGGTTCACATCAAAGAGTGCGTAAAGTGCGAAGTCTGCCTTGAAATGCTTAGAAGAACTGTCGATCTTTGCAGTAATATGAAAATGCTCAGGGTTCCTGATAGATTGCGAGAACAGTTGAAACTGATGGTTCATGGACCCTCGAATCCTTGACCCCTTTAATCCTTGAATCCTTGACCTTTAACCATCTTTGCTATTTCATCCAGAAGCGGCGGCCTCAGAACTCTCCATTTCGGCTTTATTGCATTATCTTCATGCCACTCGAACTCAACAGCATCAAAACTTTCAGGTATGATAAGCTCGTTTTTCTCACCGTAGGCTTTTGCGGGATAATGTTCAATCCAGAGCATACGGTGCGGATCGATATGAAAGTCTTTTGTAACCATCGTGGCTATGTGCCCGGCGCAGCTTCTGACCGACATCCCGCTTTCAGGAATATCCGAAACGATGACAATCATCGGCCTCAAATGCGCCACCGTTTTTACCGCCGCCTTTGTCAAGTCGTATATTCGAAGCCTGCACATGCCGCTTCCGAGGCTGAGCTTCCCGCCCCATCCCTTCCATGAATATATTATATCGCGAATAAGCATTATAATTCTTTAACCCTTATCCATCAGTTTTAAACAACCCAAATTTTCCAGCGTTCGTAATTCGAAGTCCGATATTCGATGTTCGGCTTTTTTTATTTCGGATACCCGGTAATCTCTCTTATCTTCTCATACAGCGGCTTCAATTGCTTATACATCTTTTTGTATACATGCAGGTAAAGGTCGTCATATAATTTATGCGCCGCAAAATCAGGTTCAAAGACATCCCCGATCCGTGTCATGGCACTTACCGCTGTTTCAAAATCCCTGTGTAAACCGAGCCCGACAGCCGCATCAATCGAAGCTCCAAGCCCGGACGTTTCGTAAATATGGGGTCGTGCAGTCGGTATCCCGAAAACATCGGCCGTGACCTGCATGGCAACCCTGCTCTGGGAGCCGCCCCCTGAAACACGGAGGCTTGTTATCGGAATCCCGGTCTTCTTCTCGATCCTCTCCTTTCCCTCCCTGAGCGCATATGCAAGACCTTCCAGAATAGCCATATAAAAATAAGCCCTGTTATGAATATCCCCGAAGCCT
>JAHJRK010000376.1 GCA_018830925.1 Pseudomonadota bacterium | reverse complement strand
GTGAGAGTGTATAATGGAATTAAGAGCTGAAGAAATAAGTCAGATAATTAAAGGTCAGATTGCGGATTATGACAAGAAAGTTGAGCTGAGCGAAACAGGAGTTGTCTTGTCTGTTGGTGATGGTATCGCCAGGGTATACGGACTTGAGAAAGTCATGGCGTTGGAACTTGTTGAATTCCCAGGCGGAATTTTAGGCCTTGTGCTTAACCTTGAAGAAGACAATGTGGGTATTGCCGTTATGGGCGAAGTCACCCACATAAAAGAGGGTGATGTTGTTAAACGCACAGGCCGTATTGCCCAGGTTCCTGTTGGTGAGGCCGTTTTAGGGCGTGTTGTCTCTGCCGTGGGAGAGCCTATAGACGGAAAAGGTCCGATTGACGCAAAAGAGTTCAGAAGGGTTGAAATGGTCGCACCCGGCGTTATCGCGAGAAAAAGCGTTCATGAGTCGATGCTGACCGGACTTAAAGCTATCGATGCTATGACTCCGGTAGGCCGGGGGCAACGTGAACTTATTATCGGTGACCGCCAGATTGGGAAGACTGCGATTGCGATAGATTCAATCCTGAGCCAGAAAGGGCAGGATGTTTATTGCATTTATGTTGCATGTGGTCAAAAGAAATCAACAGTTGCCCAGGTAGTTGCCATTCTCGAAAAACACGGAGCAATGGAATATACTACGGTTGTAGCGGCATGCGCAAGCGATCCTGCTACGCTTCAGTATGTCGCTCCCTATGCCGGATGCGCCATGGGAGAATATTTCCGTGATAAGGGTCAGCATTCTCTAATCATTTATGATGACCTTTCAAAACAGGCAGCTGCTTATCGTCAGGTATCTCTTCTTTTGAGACGCCCGCCCGGTCGTGAAGCCTATCCCGGTGATATTTTTTATAACCATTCCAGGCTTCTTGAGCGTTCCGCAAAACTGAATGATGAACTTGGTGCGGGCTCACTGACAGCCCTTCCGATTATTGAGACTCAGGCAGGTGACGTTTCCGCATATATTCCAACAAATGTTATCTCAATTACTGACGGGCAGATTTATCTTGAACCCAGCCTTTTCTTTGCGGGTGTCAGGCCTGCAATAAATGTCGGCCTTTCAGTTTCCAGGGTCGGCGGGGCGGCTCAGGTAAAAGCCATGAAGCAGGTCGCAGGCAGTCTGCGGCTCGATCTTGCCCAGTATCGCGAACTCGAAGCCTTTGCGGCTTTCGGAAGCGATCTTGATAAGTCGACTCAAAGGCAGCTTACACGCGGTGCGCGGCTAGTTGAGATTTTAAAGCAGCCTCAATACAAGCCGTTGTCCATGGAGAAACAGGTAACAATTCTTTACGCCGGAACAAGGGGCTTCCTTGATAAGTATCCGGTCAATGTTCTTGCTAAATATGAGGCCGGTCTTTTTTCATTTATTTCTGAAAGATACCCTCAAATATTTAAAGAACTTGCCGAGAAGAAAATCATCAGTGATGAGCTGGACAAGCTGATGACGGATGCCTTGAACGCTTATGATGAAGAATTCAAGGATACGATAAAATAATATCGGCCCGGTTTTTTTATAATAATCTGAATTTTGAGATGGATAAGGGTTGAGTTGAATGGCAACGTTAAAAGATGTTAAAACAAAAATAGGTGCAGTAAAGAAGACCAAGCAGATCACAAAAGCCATGAACATGGTGGCTGCTTCCAAACTCCGGGGTGCGCAAGCCAATATGACCGGTTTCAGGCCTTATGCAGGCAAATTTGCTGAAGTACTCGGTAGTCTTGCTGAACGGGGCGGAAGCACGGCAACTCCATTGCTGACCATGCGCGAGAAGATTTCGAAAATAAACATAGTTCTTTGCACTTCAGACAGAGGACTGTGCGGTGGGTTTAATTCAAACCTTATTTTGAAAGCGAGATCTTTAGTCAAAGAAAAATCCGGTTCGGATATTAAAGTTTCTTTTACAAACTTCGGCAAAAAAGGGCGTGACTGGACCCGTAAAAACAATTTTGAGATTGTAAGTGAATATCTTGGAGTTGTTGGTGGAAGGTTCGGGTTTAATGTTTCCGTTAATGCCGGGAAAAAGCTGATAGACGGATTTTTAAATGGGGAATATGATGAGGTCTACGTGATATATTCCGAATTTAAAAGTACGGCAAAGCAGATTCCGGTAATTAAGCAGCTTCTTCCGATACCGCCTCTTGAAGCATCCGGAAAGACTGAGGATGCCAAGAAGCAATATCTTCCGGAGCATATATGCGAACCGACACCTGCTGAGCTTCTTGATGAGATGCTTCCAAAAAATGTTTATGTTCAGATTTACAGCGCTCTCTTGGAGACATCAACAAGCGAGCATGCTGCGAGAATGGCCGCAATGAACAATGCAACCAAGGCTTGTAATGATATGATTGATAGTCTTACTCTGGCATACAACAAGGCCCGGCAGGCTTCCATCACCGCAGATCTTATGGATATTGTAGGTGGAGCGGAGGCGCTTAAAGGGTAAGAATTGAATATACCGAATTCAGTTTTTATAGGAGGTTTATAGATGGGAGAGAACATAGGTAAAATAAAGCAGGTTATGGGGCCTGTTGTTGACGTGGAGTTTGAAGAAGGAAAGCTTCCCAATATCCTTACCGCACTTCTGATCAGCAATCCTGCCATAAACAGTGAGCAGGATAATCTTGTGGTGGAAGTTGCCCAGCATCTTGGCGACAATGTCGTTCGGACAATCGCAATGGATGTTACGGATGGATTGGTAAGAGGCATGTCAGTCAAGGATACGGGAAAGCCGATTATGATGCCTGTAGGTCCGGCCGGACTTGGAAGGGTATTGAATGTTGTCGGACGACCGGTCGACGGGCTTGGGCCTGTAAGCCATGAAAAAATGATGCCGATTCACCGTTTAGCGCCCAAATTTACGGAACAGGATACAACTGTTCGTGTTCTTGAGACAGGTGTAAAAGTTATAGACCTGCTGGTACCGTTCCCGAGAGGCGGGAAAATGGGAATGTTCGGAGGCGCTGGAGTTGGTAAAACAGTTATCATGATGGAGATGGTTAATAATATAGCTATGCATCACGGTGGTATTTCAGTATTTGCAGGAGTCGGCGAAAGGACGCGTGAAGGAAATGACCTTTACCATGAAATGAAGGTTTCCGGCGTTCTTCCCAAAGCAGCTCTGATATATGGACAGATGACCGAACCGCCGGGAGCAAGAGCAAGAGTTGCGCTATCTGCTTTAACTGCCGCCGAATATTATCGCGACATAGAAGGACAGGACGTCCTTATTTTTATTGATAATATATTCAGATTTACTCAGGCTGGCTCTGAAGTTTCCGCTCTGTTGGGTCGTATGCCGTCTGCTGTCGGTTATCAACCCACTCTTGCCGTTGATCTTGGTGAACTTCAGGAACGTATTACTTCTACAGACAAGGGATCTATTACGGCCGTACAGTGTGTTTACGTGCCTGCCGACGATTTAACCGACCCTGCCCCTGCAACGACTTTTGCTCATCTGGACGGTACTGTTGTTTTGTCTCGACAGATTGCGGAACTTGGAATTTATCCAGCTGTTGACCCGCTCGATTCAACATCAAGGATTCTGGATGCCTCTTATATCGGCGAAGAACATTATCTGGTTTCCCGTAAAGCTCAGCAGATTCTTCAGAAATATAAGGAGCTTCAGGATATTATTGCTATCCTCGGCATAGAAGAATTGTCCGATGAAGATAAAGTTACTGTTTCAAGGGCAAGAAAAATCCAGAGATTTTTATCTCAGCCATTCCATGTAGCTGAGACCTTTACAGGAATGAAAGGCAAATACGTTAAAATTGCCGACACGGTAAGGGGGTTCAAGGAAATTTGCGAAGGTAAGCATGATGATCTTCCCGAACGCGCATTTTATATGGTCGGCGGTATAGAGGAAGCAGTTGAAAAAGCAAAGCAAATGGCCGATGAAAAGTAGAAGTGAGGGTATATAATATGGCCGAAAACATAATATTAGAAGTTGTTACACCTGAAAAATCAGTCGTTAGCGAAGAAGCGCAGATTGTTATGGCTCCGGGCTCTCTGGGTGAATTTGGAGTTCTCATTGGCCATACACCTTTTTTCACCACTCTGAAAGTTGGGATTATCCGGTACAGGGATATTAAAGGAGAAGAAAGGTTTGTCTTTGTCAACGGGGGATTTGCTGAAGCGCTTCCTGACAGAGTTACCGTGCTGGCGGAATCTGCTGAAAGAAGGCGTGATATAGACTTGGAAAGGGCAAAATCTGCTTTAAAAAGAGCCCAAGAACGTTTGGCAAAAGAAAGTGCCGATAAGGATATCGATTTCATGAGAGCTAAGGCAGCTTTGGACAGAGCTTTGCACCGTGTGAAGACAGCTGAAACAAGACTTCACTGATTGTTCAGGATTAAAGAATTACAGATAAAACTTACCCATTGCTGATGGGCAATAATAATTGTAGAAAGGGCGGCCAGGATATTATAAGGGCTGCCCTTTTTTATTGATGACCGGCTTTTCTTACCGCAAGAACCGGCTTTTTGGGCTGGGTCGTGAGAAGAAATCTTAAGTAAATATTTTCCTTACCGGGAAGTCTCCCTCTTGTTGAGCGGGGAACTTCTTTTCGTAATATGTCTCTGCTTTGACAGGGGGCATTAATATAAGAGCGTATAATCTTTTATGAGGTTGTTTTATGACAAATGAACTTGCTGCTGTGATTCTTGCTGCCGGGTTGGGAAAAAGAATGAAATCCGACAAAGCTAAGGTATTACACGAGATTAACGGTAAACCTATGGTCATGTATGTTATTGAAACAGCTAAAAAAATTGCCGGAAACAATATAGTTGTTGTTATAGGAAAACAGGCTGAAAAAGTCAGTGAAATAATATCAAAAGAATATAAAGTTACTTATGCCTTACAAAAAAAGCAGCTTGGCACAGGAGATGCGGTTAAGTGCGCTTTGCCTTTTTTGCCTGAATATTCGGAACAGGTTTTAATCCTGTGCGGAGATGTACCCCTTCTTTCTTATGATACTGTAAATAGATTTTATGAAGAACATATAAGATCAAGTCGCGATATTTCTGTTTTGGCGGTTGAAGCCGATAATCCGAAGGGATATGGGCGAATTATTCTCGATAATGAAAATAATGTATCCGGTATAATTGAAGAAACAGATGCAACAGATGCGCAAAAACAGATAAAAATCATTAATTCAGGTATATATTGTGTAAAAAAGGAATTTCTTGAATATTCTCTGAATAAAATCAGTTCTAATAATGCCCAGAGTGAATTTTATCTTACGGATATAATTACAATCGGATATAATTACAATAAAAACATAGGGGCAGTTATTGGACAGGATAATGAAGAGTTATTAGGAATAAACAGCATTCAGGATTTGATAGCTGTGGAACGGATAATTCAGAAACGGTTGGGTATTATATCTTGACTTTGGCATTAATGGGATATTATAAATGATATATAGAATGAGGTGGCGAGTTGGATAACGAATTGATTCTGCGGCAATTTGACGAAATTGAAAATAAACTTGAAAAAGTATTTGCAGTTTGTAAATCATACGAGGCGATTAATTTAGAACTAAATAATAAAATAGTGAAATTAGAGGAGGAGTTGCAGGGGAAGATCGAGACGGAAAAGAGCTATTCACTGGAAAGAAATATTATCCGGTCAAAGATAGATAATCTTCTCAGCAAGCTTGATGGTATTACAGACGCTCATAAGTAGCAGCCAATAAAATTATTTTGAAAGGCAGATATTTCTTTGGAACAATTTGTAAAAATAGATATTTTTGGTAAGCAATATACTTTTAAGGCCGAAACTGAATTTTCACAGGCGAAAGAGGTTGCCGACTATCTCGTAAAAGAGGTTAGAAGGGTTGAATTACGGCAGCCGGATTTTCCGGCAAGCTATAACCCGCTCGGAATTATGATTTTGACCGCCTTGGATATTGCCAATGATAATATCGAGATTAAAAAAAATCATTCGGAATTCCTGAGTGAACTTTCGGGCAAATCGGCAAAATTGCTTAGCAAATTAGATGATTGTTTAATGCAGGTGTTTCCATAATTTGTATTTTGACTAAAAATTGGCAGAAAAGATATTATTACTACCTTTCGACATTATGAGATAAACTGGCTGATATTCTTTGAGTCTTTCTGTAATTTCCCCTGCATAGGGTTTGTCGCTGACCGGGATTTCAGCAGATGAAGTTATTTGTTGTTAAAACCCCTGCCGTGTTCGTGATTGGTATTTGTTCTTTGATCCAACAAAGATAATATCAGGAGCCTTCCTTGGTTTTGGTGTGCATGTTCTGCTTGTACAGAAAAGCCTAAAGAAACCATAAGGCACCAACTTTGAACTTTTGGTTCAGAGACTTACCAACACGGCACTGTGCGGGGGTTCACATATTTCCCAGGAGACCGGAAAGAGACATCAGTAAACGGATCGATTGGTTCCCTACCTTTTTCCTCCCATCTATACAGCTATTTACACCATTAATCTTGACGACTTGGTAAATAGTTGCAAAAGCGGTATGGTTTTTAAAACACGAAGAATACAAAGTTCACGAGATTGAAAATATAATATATTTTTTCTCTCCTTCGTGCCCTTCGTGGTGATAATTGGACCTTGTAAAAGACTTTCAATCTTTCAATCTTAATTAATTTTGCATCATATATTAAAAATTATTAATAATATATACGAGTTGTTTATTGAAAGGTTGATATTATAAAGATGATCACATGTTTCATATTTTTTATTTAATGTCCGGCTATACTCGGCATTTTCAAGACAGATAAACAGTTAACAACTGGAGATTAATAATGTATCAATATATATTAGTCGGCATTCTCTTCTTTTGTATAGGATATGCCGTTTCCTATTGGATAAAAGGTAAAATCACTTCCCAGAAAATCAAGGCAGCTGAAAATGAAGCTTCCAAAATAATTGAGTCTGCGAAAATAAAGTCGGAAGCTGTTGTTAAAGAAGCTCAGATTGAAGCCAAAGACAGGCTTTTCAGAATGAAAAGCGAGTTTGATATTGAAACTAAAGAAACAAGAGCTGATCTGAAGAAAAGGGAAAAGAGATTAATTCAAAAAGAGGAAAGTATAGATAACAAGATTGAGCAGATTGAGAAGAGAGACCGGGAAATATCACGAAAAGAGGCCATACTCCAGAAAAGGGAAGAAAATATTGAGCAAAGCGAAATTGAATATAATAAGATGATCGAGGAGCAGAAAAAACAACTAGAACGGATATCCGATCTTACCGCCGAACAGGCCAAGGATCTTCTGGTCAGGGCCATGGAGAATGAAGCAAGGCATGACGCTGCAAAACTGATTAAAAGGATCGAAAACGAAGCGAAAGAAGAGGCCGACAAGAAAGCAAAAAACATCATGGCAACCGCTATACAGAGATATGCGGGGGAATATGTTGCCGAGCGGACCGTTTCTGTTGTACAATTACCTAATGATGAAATGAAAGGAAGAATTATAGGAAGAGAAGGGCGTAATATCCGGGCTCTTGAAGCCGCAACAGGAATCGATCTTATAATAGACGATACTCCTGAAGCAGTAATCTTATCGGGATTTAATCCTGTAAGAAGGGAAGTGGCACGCATATCACTGATGAGACTTATATCCGACGGACGGATTCATCCGGCCAGGATAGAGGACATTGTTAAAAAAGTCGGACTGGAAGTAGATCAGACAATTAAGGAGGCAGGAGAGCAGGCAGCCTTTGATTTGGGTGTACATGGAATTCATAACGAACTTATCAAGTATATAGGAAGATTGAAATTCAGAACAAGTTATGCACAAAATGTCCTGGTGCATTCAATAGAGGTCGGCTTTTTGAGCGGAATAATGGCTTCAGAGCTAGGTCTTAGTTCAAAACTTGCAAGGCGTATGGGCTTGTTGCATGATATCGGAAAAGCAATTGATCATGAAGTGGAAGGACCCCATGCCGTTATTGGGGCAAACCTTGCTAAGAAATTTGGCGAAGCCCCCAAAGTTGTCCATGCAGTTGCAGCACATCATGAAGATGTCCAGCCGGCCTCGGTATATGCTTATCTTGTACAGGCTGCTGACGGCCTCTCTGGAGCAAGGCCGGGAGCCAGAAAAGAATTGCTTGAAAATTATATAAAAAGACTGGAAGATTTGGAAAAAATAGCAAATTCGTTTAAAGGAGTTTCGAACACCTATGCTATTCAGGCAGGAAGGGAACTCAGGGTAATCGTAGAAAGCGGAATTATATCGGATGAAGATTCGGTGCTATTAAGCAGGGATATTGCAAAGAAAATAGAAGAATCGCTTGTCTTTCCGGGGCAGATCAAAGTGATTGTAATACGCGAAACGAGGGCAGTAGAGTTTGCAAACAAATGAGGAGAAAATGGCCAGCTTAATGGATGTTTTTGAAGAAAGAGGTTTTATTGAAAAAACCACTCATGACGAGGAACTCAGAGACTATATCCGGAATAATAAAGTGACTTGTTATATAGGTTTTGATCCTACCGCGTCGAGTCTGCATATAGGAAGTCTTGTTCCGATCATGGCGCTTGCCCATATGCAAAAGCATGGCCACAGACCTATAGCGCTTGTAGGGGGCGGAACAGGTCTTGTTGGGGATCCAAGCGGAAAAACCGAGATGAGGAAGTTATTAACTCCCGAAATGGTCGAAGAGAATGCCATGGGAATTAAGAAACAACTTTCCAGATTTATAGATTTTAGCGATGGGGAAGCGCTTCTGGTTAACAATAATGACTGGCTTTGCGAACTGAAATACATTCCATTTTTAAGGGATATAGGAAGGTATTTTTCGGTCAATAGAATGATAAAGGCTGAAAGCTATAAATTACGGCTTGATTCTGAAGAAGGACTCAGCTTCATTGAATTTAATTACATGCTGTTGCAGGCATATGATTTCTTGGAACTATTCGATAAATACAGGTGCAGACTCCAAATGGGAGGAAGCGATCAGTGGGGGAATATTGTCGCCGGAATAGAACTTATTAGAAAAGTCCGGAAAGATAATTCATTCGGAATTACATTCCCGTTGATAAAAACCAGCAACGGCGCAAAAATGGGGAAAACAGCAAAAGGCGCGGTTTGGCTGGATCCTGAAAGGACAACTCCTTATGATTACTACCAGTACTGGATAAATGTTGATGACAGGGATGTTGAGCGTTTTTTAGCACTTTTCACCTTTTTGCCGGTGGATGAAATAAAACAAACAGGCGATTTGCATGGATCTGATTTAAACAGCGCTAAAGCCATACTTGCATTTGAAACAACATTGCTTGCGCACGGACGTGATGAAGCTGTTAGGGCGTACAGAGCGGCGGCAAGCGTTTTCGGTGAACGCTTTGTCCCAAAAGATATTTTATCTTCCAGTTCAGTACCAAGGGATAATT
>JAHJRK010000375.1 GCA_018830925.1 Pseudomonadota bacterium | reverse complement strand
CAAAATCAACAACGGCGTTTATTGGGTAAGGAAAAGAATAGAATGTAATTTTAACGCTGTTGATTACGAAATGGATTTGCTCTGAATCTTCAAAAAGAATATGGTCAACGGGGTAGCGATGAAGGTCGATCTTTCTTTTAAGGGATTGCTTTTTAATCGTGGTGGGTGTGAACAGATCGAAATCGATGGAGCGCCGATGTCCTAAATACAAAGCGATGGCCGTGCCACCGACCAGATAATAGTCCGAAGAAAATTCCCTGATCAGGGGCAGGAGATCAATCTGTTTTGTCGTTAGAATATCTTTGTGCATGCCGCTGAAAGTAACTCCGGAAAAAATGGACAGTTCGGGGCCGGTAATTAGTTCGTTTGCCTGATGTCTGGCGATAAAAGAATTCGGCGACTTTTTCCACTCCAAGAATATCAAAAAGATGCCGCACAGCCTTTTCATTACCATTGTTGAGCACAGCCTCAACAACAGCGTCAATGCTGAGTTGTGTCAGCTTATTTTCGGGCACCCACCAGAACAAATGTTTCTGTTGTTTAATAATGGATGTCAGACTATTTTCCGGTAATATTTCGATTTGCTGACCGCTGGGATCAATATCTTCCATAATCACCTGATTAAAACCATTTTCTCTCTGTTTATTTTCCTGAAAAACTCATCGTCCGGTTTTTCATTTGTATAAAGAAGCCTGTCATAAGAATATTCGGGCAAACGCTCCGGATGCTCAATGTTTAGACCCAGAAATGAGCTTCCAGCCTTGTCGGTATCGAATATCGCAACAAATTGAATCGGAGTTTCCTGCAGAGACAGAAAAGCTATTTCTGCAAGGTCCGTTGCGCCGTAAAAGACAATCCGTTTCACATCCTGATCGGAAAGTTCTGAAAAGAGTCGTTTAAGTTTTATTCGCGCATCTTTATAGAAATGATAGGAGTATTGGATGTAGGCGTATGTGAGACGCGTTTTTTCCGCGGCGCCCTTCGGCGTCAAAAGATACTTGAGTCTGTTGCTCGGAATAGTTGTAATTTTCAGATAGCCCTTGCGGACGAGACGCTTTATGAAAGAATTCACAAGGCCCAGGGATATATCCAGATTTTTTGCGATATCCCGCTGGCTTGGCACTTCTTCCTTGCCGATCTCTTCAAGAATTTTAAGGGTATTTATTTCCTGGTTATTCATTTAAAAAATGGTCTCTGGTTTCCGGTTTCTGGTTTTGTCTCTCACAGAGTTCACAAAGGCACAAAAAGTTATCAAATAAGTTTTGCATATACGGTGGCCATTTTTTCCATTGCATTGATTCTTTCCCGAATGATTAGATATATCTTATCAAGGTCAATTTTAAGGTAATCATGAACGAGAATGTTCCTGAAGGCTGCCATGCCCTCCAATTCATCCAGGAGTTTTGCGGAAATCACTTTTTCTTCTTTTAATATCTGGAAAATCTCGGTGTATGTTTCAGGTTTTCGATATCCTCTGTCGGAAATTATATGATTTCCCATATCAAGAAGACATTCAATTGACAGATGGAGATATCGTTCGGCCGTCGCATGAATAAAGACGTCATTTTTGAACTTTTTCAGATCATATTTCCCGATAGCCTTAAGGGTTTTCAGATATAGACGCAGTTTTTCAAGACGTACATCCACCAGATCTTTTTTAACCAAAGTATTCTTCCTTTCTTATTTTCTCCAGAGTCATCAACCGTTGAACCCGGCGCAGATAAGCAGTATCAAGAAATTCCCGCAAGACCCTATATTCAAAAGTAACGCGCCGCATGGCATCATCCTTAAGCACATAGTTGCTTTTTATAACTTCATATTTAAGCAGCGGTGGCGCAGTGTTCAAAATTACAAGGTCGATGTTGTCGGCTTTCAATCTATTTATCAGAAGCTCAATGAGTTTCAGGCGGTACTTGAAATGATTGGTCCTGCCGTCGAGATAAACCGCAACATCCATATCGCTTAATAGCGTATTTTTATTTTCAGCCAGCGAACCGAAGAGATAGGCAAATTTGATGTTGCTCTCGCCTGTTATGATATTGCGTATATTTTTAATTAGTTGTGGTTCATCAAGCATGATTTTTCAATATCAGGATGCAGTTTCCAATTTTTCTGCAAGCCTTTTGAAATATAAGTCTCAGATTATTTTTCCCTGTTCGAGTAACAACTTTACTTTCCCGGCAGCCTCATCGGCCCCGGTTTCCGCCGAATCGATGACCAGCTCCGGAGAAAGCGGCGGCTCATAGGGTGAGGAAATTCCAGTGAATTCCTTTATAATGCCTGCTTTTGCCTTTTCGTATATTCCTTTTTTATCTCGTTTTGAACATATCTCCGCAGGGCAATTCATATATACTTCAAAAAAAATGCCCTCTTTGAATAATGACCTGATTCTATCGCGGTCTTTTCGAAACGGCGATATGAATGCGGCCAGAACTATGATGCCGGCATCAACAAACAACTTTACCATCTCGCCTATCCGGCGGATATTTTCTGTCCTGTCCGCTGCTGAAAATGCAAGATCCGAACATAGCCCGTGACGCACGTTATCCCCGTCAAAAACATAGGTAGAGCATCCACGTGAAAACAGCTCTTTTTCGACTATATGCGCGACTGTCGATTTCCCCGAGGCTGAAAGACCGGTAAACCATACAACCGCGCCTTTATGCCCGTGGAGTTTTTCCCTCTCCTCTCCGGAAACCAGCACATTATGCCAGGTAATATTATTTTTATTCATAGATTATTTTAGAGACCTATGCATAACACTCCCTTTTGCCCGATTCCTTCGTCAGGCTCAAATTTCAATCCTCGAAATACTATATGTATTCCTGTGGTTAAAATTATCACCTTCCTTGAACTTGAGCAAAATTGGGCGTTCTTCAAAGGTCTCTTTTACTCTCTGCCATTGGAGAAGATTATATTATTCTTCGCGGGATATTAACATTGTCAGACAGGTCTGACCCCGATAAACGGGACTCTTTTCAGTACCCCCTTGAGGGGTAGAAAACGCAGGAAATAATTTCTAACTTACTAAGGAAAGCTCCGCCCGGTAAGTTACATGGCGGTTGCCGCAAACTCACCAGGGAGAATTATTTTTTAACTGTTGAAGTGCT
>JAHJRK010000374.1 GCA_018830925.1 Pseudomonadota bacterium | reverse complement strand
GCGCTTTGCCTTAAAGCCGGAAATGCAGTCATACTGCGTGGCGGTTCCGAAGCATATCACTCGAACATGGCTTTGTCCGGTATAATCAAAAAAGCCCTTTCTGCGTCCGGCCTTCCGGAAGAAGCGGTTCAGATTGTGCCCGTTAGAGAGAGAAGCGCCGTCAACGCCCTTTTGAGCCAGGAAGAATATATCGATCTTATTATTCCACGGGGAGGAGAGAGTCTCATACGGTTTGTCGTGGAGAATTCAAGAATACCTGTTTTAAAGCATTACAAGGGCGTATGCCATGTCTACGTGGATGAAGGCGCGGATCTTGAAATGGCCCGCAAAATCTGCATTAATTCAAAGGTTCAGCGCCCCGGTGTATGCAATGCTATGGAGACAATGCTTGTCCACAAGGCTGTGGCAAAGGATTTTTTGCCTTTAATGGAAAAGGAGTTTGCCCATGCCGGAGTTGAGATCAGAGGTTGTCCCGAAACCTGCGCTATTCTTCCGACGGCTAATAGGGCGACCGAAGAGGACTGGCCTGCCGAATTCCTGGATCTTATTCTTGCCGTAAAGGTGGTTTCAGAGATGGATCAGGCTATAAGCCATATCGCGAAATATGGATCGAATCATACCGAGGCGATAGTCACCAGTGATTACAACAGGGCAAGACGATTTCTGAACGAAGTCGATTCTTCAGTAGTACTTGTAAATGCGTCAACCCGGTTTAATGACGGCGGACAACTGGGCCTTGGCGCTGAAATAGGCATCAGTACGTCAAAGCTTCATGCATTCGGGCCTATGGGTCTGGAGGAGCTCACCACAACAAAATTCATAGTTTTAGGAAACGGTCAGATCAGGGAGTGATTGAAATTAAAATCGTAACTGCTCAGGTAGATAGACTGTAGCTTTTTAGGCTGTAGGTTTTTAGCTAACAGCCTATAGCCTAACGGCCTACGGTCTATCTTTCTTAGCGAGGCTTTATTTGAAACGCACAGGACTCTTCGGGGGAACATTCGATCCTATCCATTTCGGGCATCTTCGGTCCGCGTATGAGGTACAGGCGCGGTTTTCCTTAGACAGAATCTGCTTTATTCCGGCCGCTGTTCCACCGCACAAAGAGCCGTCATCCGTTGCCGATGCGGAAGACCGCCTTGAAATGATCAGGATGGCTGTTTCAGATTATCCTCAATTTTGTGTTTCGGATGTCGAACTTAAGAGATCAGGCCCTTCATATTCAATAGACACTGTCAAGCATTTTATGGCAACCCGGACCGAACCGACTCTGTTTTATCTCATAATCGGGCTCGATGCTTTCCTTGAGATAAATACCTGGAAATCTTTTAAAGAGCTTTTCCGCCTTGTACCCTTTATTGTCATGACAAGACCCGGATTAAGCTGCCGGGATTCGGGAGATAAAGTAGCGGCGCTCTATAATTTTCTTAATGCAGAGATATCGGGCGGATATTCCTTTTCATCGCAGGATTCCTGTTATATCCATGAGGCAAATCAGCCGGTATATGTTTTTGAGGTGAGCCGGATGGATATTTCTTCCACAAAAATTCGCGAACTGACAGAAAAAGGAGAATCTATTTGCTTTCTGGCGCCGGCAAAGGTCGAACTTTTTATAAAGAGCAGGGGATTATACAGATGACGGTTAAAAAGGCTCAGAAGAAGAAGCAGGATACGGATAAGTCGATCGATCTATATATCAAAGCGGTTCTTGGGAAAAAGGCCGCGGATGCAGTGGTGCTTGATGTGCGGGGTCTTACCTCGGTCGCGGATTTCTTTATCATATGCAGCGGCCGTTCCAACCGGCAGGTTGCGGCAATTGCCGATTTTGTTGAGCGGGATTTGAAAAAGAGAGGCATAAAGCCGCTGAGTGTCGAGGGAAAAAACGAAGGGCTGTGGGTTTTGCTCGATTACGGAGATGTCATAATCCATGTTTTTTATGAGACAGTCAGGAAGTTTTATGATCTTGAAGGACTCTGGTCGGATGCAAAACGAATAGCTACGGACAGCATAATGGAAAAAGCAAACAATATTGAGGGGTCTGAGGTATATGTCGAGTAAACCCGAATTTTGCATGCTGATGATACTTGATGGATGGGGCTTGAGCGATAAACAGGAAGGAAATGCCGTAGCTCTCGCAAGAACGCCTTTTCTTGATAAAATAAAATCGGAATATCCGCGCACCAGTCTGCTTTGTTCGGGTGAGGCAGTCGGTCTTCCCGAAGGCATAATGGGAAACTCAGAGGTCGGACACATGAATATCGGCGCGGGCAG
>JAHJRK010000373.1 GCA_018830925.1 Pseudomonadota bacterium | reverse complement strand
ACTTCATTAATAAGATTGCTTATAACAGTCAGCGGCTGACTCAACCTGTGCGCCACTCCCCCGGCCATCTCCTGAACACCCTGGAATTTTTCCTTTAATGACCTCTCTTTCTGCTGCCTGATCTTTTCCGTTATATCCCTTGCAATCCCTTTAATATGCTGCGCTTTTCCATTTTTTTTTACCAAAAAAGTACTAAATTCAAGGTGATGCACTGTACCGCCACAGTCAACCACGGATAATATCCCTTCATATTTACCGATTTTCAGAATTTCCGAAAGAAAAAGAATAAAGAGATCCCTTTGTTTTTGAACAACATAATCGACAAGCGATTTCCCAATAAGCTCATCCCTTATATAACCCAACATTTGTGCGCCTGCCTTGTTAATATCAATCATATCTCCATTCAAAGCAAAAATTATTATTATGTCGTTCATGCTGTCGACAATGCCGTCAAGTTTCGATCCATCCAGCTTGTCATCAATTTCCCCGCTTATTTCCCTGATCACGGCATCCAGAAATAGCGCAGTCTCTTCATCGTCATAAACCGTTTTTGCCGTGACCGAACACCAGATCTGCGTACCATCTTTTTTAACAAAAGAAATTGGGAGATCGACAACCCGTCCCAGCATCAAAGCCGAACTGATCAGATAACCTCTGTCTTTCAATTTATTATACAGTTTTATATCAGGATAGTCGATCAGCTCTTCGGTTGAGTCAAATCCGAGCATATCGGAAAACAATCTGTTGCAAAAAACAATCTTCCCCTCAATCGTAGTACGATAAATTGCAACAGGAAGTGAGTCTATGAACTCAATAAATTTATTATCTGAAAAATCATATGAGTTTTGAGAAGGAATACTCTTCATGAATTGTAAACCAAAATACACTTGATATACAGAATAAAATATAATGCCGGCTTATTAAAAAGTCATTCTGCTAAATTCGCATATAAAGCTTTTTACTTTGTCATCTGAATTTGTACTTCCAAATAAGTCGGATATCTAACTTGTCAAAGGCAGGTTGCCGTAAAACGGCATAAACTTAGCTTTTTAACAAGATCACCAAATAATATACCACTTATTTATATCAGAAGATTATACCTGTTTTAGCAAGTTCCCTGGCATATTTTTGAGACCATGAAGACAAACTGTCACTAAGATTTGACAGAAAGCCCGACTCTTCGGCAATTTCTTTGACTGATTCCGCTACTCCCCGCAACAATTCTTCATCCGTAGCCTCTCCGGTAAAAGTTATCTTGCCTGCGGAATATATAAATTCATCGGCAAAAGGATCCAAAAAAACATATTTATCGGCTTTTTCAACAAATTTCTTTTTAAGAAGATTGTTAAAGTCTCTCTCAATAATTTTTTTCTTTGCCGCCTCAGATTCAACTATCTGCAACAATTCCTCTAATACTATTAATATATCGGCAGCAGCCTTTTGTTCCTTCCTGCTTGTCGCTCCGGCGACAGGCCGTTTTGAAGCTTCAATCCTGTTGACATGGAATATGCCTCCGGAATCTTTTGTTTTAGCGACAAGAAGCTCTCTGTTTTCTTTCAGGGAGCTGACTTCACCTTTTCCCCAGGAATATGAACCTCCTATAATTTCTCCGTCACTGAAAAAAACAAGCCCACCTTCGCTGCCGTTATTAATAACAACTTCGATGTACCCGGTAAGTTTTTCCGAGGCCATTTTTTTTATGAGCCCTTCTAAATCAGTAAATTCCGTACTCAGATTTTTATGTATTTTTTTTGCATCGGGCATGTTGGCCCAGAAATATATTTTGTTCTGGGCTATTTCATAAATGCTTATAACAAAATTATACTGCGAGGAAGTATCAATAATACTGTTCAGAACTTCTTTTCCCTGAATATTTCTTTCCTTGTCTTTGAATACGCCTCCCAGGAGCTCGTCCTTATCAAAAAAGATAACGCCCTCAGCGGCAGTAGATTTAAAGTGTATACCTCCTGCACCAAGCTGACCCTGGTAATGTTCAACGAGTTTTCGAATATCAAGGTAGTAACTGTTTAAATTCTCGATTACAGGTTTTTCTTTAGGAATAATGATCATCACTTGCCTCAAATTAATTTTAATGACAATTAAAAAAAATATTAAGCGAAATCCCGGATGATTTGCCGGTCTCTTATTTTCTTCTTCTGCGCAATCTCTCCATAGAAAGACGGATACTCTCCTGCATACGAACTATTGCATCATAGAGATCCCCAATCTCATCTTTTGATTTAATATTTACCTCGGCATCAAGATCTCCAATGCTGATTCTCTGGGCAAGATCGGTCAATGACCTGATTTTATTTACAAGCAGGTTGCCATAGATCGAAACAACCAGACCGATTAAAACGATAGTTCCGATGATTATTGCCGAAATAATATATTTTGCATTAATGATAAGTTTTTGAGAGTGCGTCTCCATAACCCTGATAGGCCTTATAAATTCATCATAGTTCGTAGTGGCGGCAATTACATAAGGCGTTCCTTCCACCGGAGTACACACCATGAACTTTTCCCGAAGAGTGCCGTCTGCGTCCTTCCAGGTATAGTATCCACTTGATTCTTCTCCTTTATATGCCCCTTTGTATATATTCCACCACTTGTGGTATTCTTTGCCTAAAGCTTTCTCCATTGCCTTTGGAAGATCGATTCCTATCAGTTTCGCATTGGGGTGTACCCACAAACTGCTTAATCCCTGCTCATCAGGTATTGAATAAAGACAAGTATAACCCGTTAGACCGACTTTTTGAACTGCAAGCGGCCCGAAAGCCATATCATAGCTAAAATCTTCTCTTTTTAATTCCGGGTGTACGGAAAGGTACATATTTATCTGTTTTGAAGCCGCTCTTGCCTTCTCTTTCACCTGATCTTGCGCCATTATCTTGACCGTTTCAGCGCTCTGCCCTGTAAGCAGCAGAGAAAGGGAGCTCATCTGCCAGAGGTAAAGAATACCTGCAGCGGCTACTATGATGATCGGAAGAGCAAAAAAGAGAAGCATCATCTTGAAACGCAACCCGATTCTCCCCTTCTTTCCTGCTGTCAAAACGTCCGAAGTGGGCCTGGCTCTCTTTTCAGATTTTTCCTCCGGCTCTGCGGATGGCCTTTCTGTTTTTACGGTACCGACTTCTTCCTCCGGTTCAATGAAGGCTTCCGGCTCGGGAGCCCTGACTTCCGGTTTAGAAACGGTAATGACATGATTGCAGGCTTTACACTTGAACTTCATACCCTCACTAACTTTCGAAGGGTCGACACGATATTTTTTCCCGCATTCTTCGCATAAAATTATCATGTTTTTACTCCTTTT
>JAHJRK010000372.1 GCA_018830925.1 Pseudomonadota bacterium | reverse complement strand
GCGGGCAATCGAAAAGATTCTCGGAAGCCCGCTCAGGCGTAATACAATAGACGGCTTCAACTACAAAAGTCCAGCTCCCCGGAAGGACGCTGAGTATGCGCGCACACCGGCATATGCACCACGAAACCGAAGGGCCGGCCGTGCCCGTTCCTCACGGCTCTCCGCTTTTTAAACCGCAATAGCGATTTCATTCCCCAACATATAAAAAGTCCTTACGGTCGAAGGTTCCCCGCAGCTTTCTGCGGGGAGCTTCAATTGTCCCGCAGATATCTGCGTGGCAATTCATTTTCTTGACAAATTAGCATGTTATGCTATTCATCTCTTGCCCATCATTTTTGATGATCTTCAAAAAGCCATATTAAGGTCTTTTCTAACAGAAAGAGGATGTTTATGACCGAAGAAAGTTCTCAAAGCATTCAAAACAGGCTTCTGGACAGCGAAAGCAGACTCAGGAGTATTTTTCTGGCGGCACCGGTCGGAATCGGTGTGGTGGTTGAGCGCATAATAAAAAATGCGAACGACCGACTGTGCGGGATGACCGGCTACAGCAGGGATGAGCTTGCGGGTCAAAGTGCCAGGATGCTTTACTTAACCGATGCGGATTACAATTATGTAGGCAGTGAAAAATACCGCCAGATCTCGGAAAAAAGCACTGGTTCTGTGGAGACCCGATGGCGCCGGAAAGACGGCACGGTGATTGACGTACTGCTCAGTTCCTCGCCGTTAGATCCCACCGATCTGTCCTACGGATTTACTTTCACGGCACTCGATATAACTGAACGTAAGAAAGCGGAAGAAGTTTCACGGGAGGCGGAAAGGCGTTATCTCACACTTTTTGAAGGGGTAAATGATGCAATCTTTATTATGAAAGGGGAGGAGTTTATTGAGTGTAACAAGAAGACTCTGGAGATGTTCGGGTGTGAGAGAACCGATGACATTGTCGGCCATACCCCCTGGGAATTCAGCCCGCAGCAGCAACCTGACGGCAGAGATTCGAAAGATAAAGGCATGAAAATCATCAACGCCGCATTTAATGAAAAGCCCCAACTATTTTACTGGCAACATCTCCGCAAGGATAAAACACCATTTGATGCTGAAGTCTCTTTAAACGCTTTAGAACTGGGAGTAGGGAAATTTATACAGGCCATTGTGAGAGATGTTACAGAACAAAAGCGGGCCGAAGAGGATCTGCGCGAGAGTGAGAACAGGTATCGGCTTTTATCGGAAAAGATGAACGATATAATCTGGACGGCGGATCTTGCTTTGCGTTCAACATATGTTAGCCCTTCTGTAGAAAAAGTACTCGGTTTCACGGTGGAAGAGAGGATGTCTCAAAACACGGCGGATCAGATGACTCCGGAATCATTTGTGCGCGCGACCGAAACCTTTATGAAGGAACTCGAACGCGATCTTGAGCCCGGCAACGATCCCGACAGAATCGTAAAAATGGATATTGAATATTATAATAAAAACGGATCCATAGTATGGTGTGAAAATATCGTCGGGGCACTCAGGGATGAAAAAGGAACATTGACAGGGATTCACGGTGTGTCCCGCGATATTACGGAGCGCAAACGCTCGGATGAAGCTCTATGGCACGAAAAACAGCGGTTTCAGAGTCTTATCCAGAACGCCCCCTTCGGGATGGTGCTAATTGAGGAAAACGGAAAATTTACTTATGCAAACCCCCAGTTTACTGAAATCTTCGGCTATGACCTGAAAGATATTCCTGACGGGAAAAGATGGTTTGAGCTGGCATATCCTGATTCGGAATACAGAAATCAGGCAGTATCAGCCTGGATTGAGGATTTGAAGGCATATGTACCAAGCGAAAAGAGGCCCCGGATTTTTGATGTCACCTGCAAAGATGGTTCCCGGAAGATCATTAATTTCGTTCCGGTAAGTCTGAAGACAGGTGAAAATCTTGTTTCCTTCGAGGATATCACCGGGAGAGTGGCCCTGGAGGATCAGCTCCGCCAGGCCCAGAAGATGGAGTCTGTGGGCCGTCTGGCAGGAGGGGTAGCGCACGATTTTAACAACATGCTTCAGTCAATCATGGGATATGCGG